>JBEKDQ010000137.1:0-6688 GCA_050014275.1 Desulfobaccales bacterium
GGTTGCCCCGGTAACCGGCCGCCTGGGGATAAATTTTCCCGGGAGGATGTCACCATGGATGACCGCACCTTTACTTAATACCAGAAACCCCCACCTTTGCAGGTGGGGGTTTTTCCCCGGTTTTTTCAGCAGTTAAGCCTTGAAGATCTTTCTCCGGCCCAGGAGGCCGAGGCCGAACAGGCCGCTGCCCAGCAAGAGCACGCTGGGGGGGACTGGAGTCGGCGTGGGGGGGATGATAGGGGTATCATAAAAATAATACCCATATCCGGTGCTGCCAAATTGGAACGCTCCATTGATGACCGTGTCAATCTCACCTACGACAAAATTACCATTGTAGTAGCCATCCCAAATCAGAATATAATTTGCAAGGGGCGAACCGGTAAACTCATAGTTCCAGGTTGCCGACGTAGGGGCGCTACCGTTAGTAGCCACAACCTTATAGGGCGTTGTAATCACACTCCAGCCACTAAAACCTGGAGATCCATAATCGACCACCCCGTTGCCGCCAAAGTTTAGCCCATACGTAGTTATGTAAAAATCGATTGTATCAACATTGTAGGCTGGAGGACCAGATGCGGGGTAATTGTCATACCAGCCTTGGTCGGTAGCATACCAGTCGGCCATCGCCATCCCGGGTAGGCAGATAAGCATACCCAGGGCCAATAGAAGAATTAATTTTTTCATGTCTTGCCCCCTTCTTTAAAAGGTTATTGGAGCCCTCAGATTCGCTCCCGTTTACCGTTATACACGATTATTGTGCATTCACCTCCTTTGTCATAGGTTAACGATTCTGGAGAACAACGTTAAAAATTTTCCTCAAGCGGTTTTCCGGCGCCATCTCCAGCCCAGGCCGGCCAGCCCCACCAAACCAGAGCCCAGGAGGAGGACGCTGGGGGGCAGGGGGGCGGCATTTACTGTCACGTCGGCCAGTACCGGGCCGCAATAATTATTAGTGGAAAGAGATATAAAGGTCAAAGTCGTTTCAGTGCTGTTCGCCGTAAACAAGAAAGATTCGGTCTGCCATCCCATGTTTGCCTGACTCCAAAGTGGAAACCAATTGAACGTAAAAGTGGGGCTAGCACCTGCCACTTCGACCTTCATCTTTCTATAGGTGGCGTCGGGGATCATAAAATTGCCTGACATGTCAAAGGAAACCGCATAGTTGTCGCCAACAACGGTAGTGAACGCGTTTGACACCAGGGTCCCGTTCCCGGGCAGGGTGGGGTTTCCGGGAGTTCCTGTCATATCAATGCTGAGCGATCCAGTGGGGGCAATCCAGTAAGTGCCAATGTAGTCCACGGAATTAGCCGTCACGGTCCAGTCGGTTATGCTGGTGCTACCCCCCGCATAAATCGTTGTAAAGCTCCCAGGATATGTAGCAGGATCAGTAATTCCCAACTCGAAGTTGCCGTTCAAGATCAAATTTGCCCCCGCTGCCGGGGCAAAAATCAATGGAATCGCCAGGGCCAATAGAAGAATTAATTTTTTCATGCCTTGCCCCTCCTTTAAAAGGTTATTGGAGCCCACAGGTTAACTCTCATTTAGAGAACAACGTTAAAAATGCTCCTCAATGATCAACGTCAATTATTTTTTCCCCTCAACGACAATTATTTTTCCCGTAGCCCCACCGCTTAGAACTGCCTGACAGTGCAAGCCGAAGGCCGGCGGCTAGCGGATTCGGCCTGCCGGCACCCAGCTTTATGCGGCCCAGGCCGGCCAGCAGCCACACGGCACCAGGGATGGGAGTGGGGGTATATGATAAATTATCCATCAGCACACCTTGAAACGCGGCGAACCCGTAAGCATTGGAATCAAAGACAACATATTTAATAGCTCTTTATTTCAATCTCCCACAGTAGGTGGAAGACCTGTTGCGAATCGGTGCATGCTTTGATGGTAATATGGTTCATCGGTGGGAAAAGGTAAATCAGGGATTCCCTATAATTTGCCTTCGATAACACTGGATTTGGGACAGAAGAATGCTGGCCTTCAATTTCAAGTTACTCATTGCTCAGGTGCTAGGAAGAGGGTTACGCGTGCTACTGCAAATTGAGATTGTTGCGAAATACATCGTAAAAAGTTGCTAAAATCTGGTTAATTTTTCGTGGTCAAACAGCTTAACATGTTGTAATATCAGGGAAATAATATTTTCCCTGGAGGCTTCATGAGCAAGACCGGCAATGCCAACGGCGCCTTTTGGGGTAACTTCATTTATGACCAGTTACGCCAGCGGCGGGCTCATCTCCTTCACGAGTTGTCCCGGGCCGTGGATTTCTCCTTTGTAAAAGCGGCCCTCAAGGACTTCTATGTGGATTGGGGCCGGGACCCCTGGGACCCGGTGCTCATGTTCAAGATGGTCTTCCTTCAGTTCTTCTATAACCTGTCGGATAGGGACATTGAGGAGCAGTGCGCCTGGAACATGCTGTTTAAATGTTTCCTCGGCCTGAGCGCCGAGGAGTTGCCGCCCGATCACTCTGCCTTTTGTCGCTTCCGCCTGCGTTTGGGAGCCGAAGGTTTCCAGCGGTTGTTTAACCAAACCGTGGAGCAGGCGCGAAGCCAGGGTTTGGTCTCTGAGCGACTCCATATCATCGACGCCACCCACATGGACCGCCAAGGTGGACATATTTCGCCTGAAACAGGAGCAGCAGGACGGCGATGACGACGATCACTACGTGGACCGAAACTCCCCGACCCGGACGCCCGCTTCGGCCGCAAGACCTCGAAGAAAGGGTTTTACGGCTACAAATGCCACGTGGTCCAGGACGCCGATTCCGAGTTAATCGTGCAGGCCCTGACCACCTCGGGCAATGTTCCCGACGGGTCGGCCTTGCCTGCCCTGGCCCAACCCCAGGCGAAGGGATTAACCGGGGACAAGGCCTACGACAGCAAGACCAATCGCTCGCATCTGACGACCCTGGGGGTCGGGTCCGGTTTGTATCCCCGTGTCCCTCGACCGGGACGACCCCGCAAGTCCTGGCAGGAGCGCCCCAAGATCGAGAGAAAGTTCGCTAGGCTATCCCACGGTTTCCCGAGCAGTAGTCCCTGGAATAATGATCATGCTGGGATTGATGCGGCAACCAGGAAGAAATTTAAAATAGGTTTTGGAGAGTTCCCGCAGTTATGGCGGACTGCCCCCTGGCCGCGAGGGCGAATAACGGTTCCTGGACCGGGGAGGCCGGTTTAGCTGCAAGCATCCGCTGGGGTTCGCTCAGGTCCCGTCCCTGGGCCAGGCTAAAAACCCTTAAATAGTTAGAGATAATTAACCGGAGAGACCTGGTTTCGTTGACCGGGGCGGGGGGTTGGGCCGGGTTGATTTAGCCGCCATTGCCTGCAGCCTCCCGGGCAAAGAAAGATCATGCCACCGGGGCGGGGGCAGGCGCCACTGCGGTGTGGACACCTTCACCACCGGAGTGGGGAGGTTCCATTGGAGCCCGGAGGGTTTGGCAGGCCCGGCAACCTCTGGGGGAGAGGCAAGTCCCTGGGCCCTGGTCCTCAAACCCCGTTGTTGCTGCGGCCCGGAATAATCCTCCAGCACTGCCGCCACATAATGTTGCGTCTCTGGAAAGGGCGGGCAGCCCTGGTATTTGACGACATTGTCCGGCCCTGCATTGTAAGCTGCCAGGGTCAGACTGACATCCTGGTCAAACTGGTCCAGGCATAATCCCAGGTATTTGATCCCTCCAGCCAGATTTTGTTCCACATCGAACGGGTTTCTTACCCCCATCATGGCCGCAGTGCCAGGCATAAGCTGCATCAGTCCCATGGCCCCTTTGGGGGAAACCGCCCCGGGATTGCAGCCGGACTCCTGGCGAATCACCGCCCACACCAGATTTTCATCTACCCCATGTAACCGAGCGTATTTCTTAATTAACCCCTCCAGATGTTCAAGGGTCCGAGGGTCAGTCAGGCGCGCCGTTTTCCGGACAGCCTTCTCTGCCGGCAAGGCGGCTATTGGGTTTTGGGAACTAGGGCGCCGGTCGGTCTGGCAGGCCTGGAGAATGGCGGGGGGAAATTTCTGAGTTTCCAGACCTGGCGGAGGATTTGCTGCCGGGCTAAGAATCCGGCCGGCAGGCGCAGCCGCGGGCAAAGGAAGGTATTCCCCGGAGCCCCAAAACAGCAAGCCCAGCAGTGATCCTACCCCCATAATCCGGATCAGATGCGTTTTGCCCATATTGACCATGTTTGCCTGGATACCGGACAGGGTAACGGCGCTAGCGGCAGCGCAGCCAGCCTGGCGCCGCAGCAAACCTCAACTGAAACAATGGTGCGCCTCTGTGCCTCGATTTTGCGCCAGGCTCATAAAAAGCTGTGAAATTGAGGCTCCGCCACGGTTCGCCATTGCGGTTGCCCCGGTAACCGGCCGCCCGGGGATAAATTTTCCCGGGAAGATCTCACCATGGATGACCGCACCTTTACTTAATACCAGAAACCCCACCTTTGCAGGTGGGGGTTTTTTCCCGGTTTTTTCAGCCGCTAAGCTTTGAAGATCTTTCTCCGGCCCAGGAGGCCGAGGCCGAACAGGCCGCTGCCCAGCAGGAGCACGGAGGGGGGGACTGGAGTCGGCGTGGGGGGAATGATAGGGCCACTAGTAAAATAAACACCTTCTCCAGTGGGGCCAGCTTGGAGCACCCCATCGATGACCTGGACAATCTCACCTGTGACAAAAGTGCCCGGGGTCGAAGTACTACTGCTGTAGGCATCCCAAATCAGCTCCCAATTTTGAGGGGGCCCAGTACCTGTAAAATCATAGTCCCAGGATGCCGTCGTAATGGGGCTAGTGTTAGTAGCCACAACCGTATAGGGCGTTGTTGTAGTCACACTCCAGGTAGCAAAACCTGGCCCATAAGTAGTATCGATCACCCCTGCGCCGTAAAAGTTTAGCCCAACCGGCCCCGCTATGTAATAATCGATTTCCTGAATCGCGGGGCCTGTAGTACCGAGGGGGCCATAGGCGTAATTGTCAACAGTGCTATAGCTGCCGAGTAAAGTCCAGTCAGCCGAAGCCATCCCGGGCAGGCAGATAAGCATACCCAGGGCCATTAGAAGACATATTTTTTTCATGCTTCCCTCTTCTTTAAAAGGTTATCGGAGTCCTCAGATTCGCTCCCGTTTACCGTTATACACGATTATGGTGGATTCACCTCCTTTGTTAGGTTAACGATTCTGGAGAACAACGTTAAAAATTCTTCTCAAGCGGTTTTCCGGCGCCATCTCCGGCCCAGGCCGGCCAGCCCCACCAAACCAGAGCCCAGGAGAAGGACGCTGGGGGGCAGGGGGACGGCATTTACTGCCACGTCGGCCAGTGCCGGGCCGCAATAATCATTAGTGGAAAGAGATATAAAGGTCAAAGTCGTTGAAGTGCTGGTCGCCGTAAACAAGAAAGATTCGGTCTGCCATCCCATGTTTGTCGTACTCCAAAGTGGAAACGAATTGAACGTAAAAGTATTGCTAGTGGGAGTGCCGCTAGTGCCTGCCGCAACGACCTCCATCTGTCTATAGGTGGCGTCGGGGATCATAAAATTGCCTGACATAGCAAAGGAAACCGTATACTTGCTGCCAATAACGGTAGTGAACGGGGTTGACTCCAGGGTCCCGTTCCCGGGAGTTCCTGTCATATCAATGCTGAGCGATCCAGTGGGGGCAATCCAGTAAGTGCCAATGTAGTCCACGGAATTAGCCGTCACGGTCCAGTCGGTTATGCTGGTGCTATCCCCCGATGAAACCGTTGTAAAGCTCCCAGGATATGTAGCAGGATCAGTAATTCCCAACTCGAAGTTGCCGTTCGCGATCAAATTTGCCCCCGCTGCCGGGGCAAAAATCAATGGAATCGCCAGGACCAATAGAAGAATTAATTTTTTCATGACTTGCCCTTCTTTAAAAGGTTATTGGATTCAGCAGATTCGTTCTCATTATAAAAAACCAGGCTACCTTCCCAGTCAACCCGGCTATCTCCACATTGAGACCCGTGGCTTTCCGTCCTCAACTCACGCTGAGTTTGGCTTTTCCGGTAACATATATATATGGCATTACGTTTAAACCTGTCAAGCCTTTTTGAGGAATTGTTAAAAGAAACTTAGGCTCATTATAAAAGTTCTGCCACAGGCTTAGTGAGATAAGTGGCGAGGATTGTGAAAGATTCACCATTTTTACGCTGGTTGTACCTGAATTCCAGCTCTTTCAGAAATAAATAGAAATTTTCTGGGGAGATGCCGCGAAACCTGGTAAGCTTTTTCTTGGCGTAGCCCCGAAACCCCTGCTGCTCGTGGATGATGGTCCTCTTCAGGAAGATGGGCTGGGAGTGATTCGCAGCCAGTGGTCCGGGGGCGCAAAACATCAGGCTGTCGTAGTCTTGATACCTATTGGTATAGACGATATTACTTCGGCCTACCTTTCGCATCCCGAGGCCCGAAAGAACGTCTGCATTAAGGTTAAACACCATCTCCACCCTGACCTGCCCGGGCCTCTCCTGGATTCCGAAGATCCACCCATGGTTCAGGGGGCCCACGCTCTCTTGGTCCCTGGGTCGACCGCCAATGGCGGGCGCGTTCACCTTCTTCTCGTCTTGGATGGGTTGAAAGTCCGGGTCTTGGGACAGGATGGCCTTCCGGATGATATTAAACCCCTTGAGCACGGTGGGATAAGACAAGCCAAGTTCCTTGGCCACCTGCCGGGCCGAAAAGTCGCGCTC
>JBEKDQ010000138.1:0-6680 GCA_050014275.1 Desulfobaccales bacterium
GCTGACGCGGTGCTGGTCAATACCGCCCTGGCCGATGCCCGGGATCATGCGGCCATGGCCAGGGCCTTCGCCCTGGCGGTGGAGGCCGGCCGCCTGGCCTATCTGGCCGGCCTGGGACCGGAACGGCAAGCCGCCTCCGCCTCTTCCCCGTTAACCGGGTTTTTGGAGTAAAAAGTGCTTGGAATAGTCGATCCTTTGGATGATGCGAAATTAAGAGCCATGATTGAAAAGCATTCCTCGGGAGAGGATGTATCCTTTAGGGAATATGTGCGAGCTCGAAAGATTGAGTTAGGCAAATATGTCACAAACCATAAACTTATATACCTTGATACACGATATTGGATTATTCTACGCGAAGCTTTGCTGGGACGCCAACCCAACCATTTAAGTGTGAGACTTCTCGATTATCTCCGTTTGCACGCGCGAAAAAACGAAATAATTTGCCCTATCAGTGAATCGGTATTAATTGAGGTTTTGAAACAGGAAGACTTGCGAACACGTCGAAAAACTGCGGAATTGATTGACGAACTCAGTTTGGGTGTTGCCCTCGCATCGGAGCCAGACCGGATTGGAACTGAATTTGCTCATTTCTTCTACTCTCGTGATGGGAGAAGCTCTATATATCCCCTTAAATCGCTAATATGGTCAAAGATGAATTATATTTTTGGCGATATGTATCCGATAAATACTGGTTTAATTCCAGACAAAGAAAGAGTCATGCAAAAAGTCTGTTATGACTGGATGTGGGAAGGCTCACTGACGGAAATTGTAGATATCTTAGGGGATGAACAACCACCATTATCTGACTTCAAAGAACTGGCATCAAGCCTAAACGAAGTCATGGCCAAATTTTCCGATAAAATCCAAAACTTTCAGCAGGTATGTGCGAAAGAAATCGAAGGCGGCCTGAGAGTTTATATGCCAAAAGTGCGGGCAATCTTAAAGGATATTTATGGGCATGGTGATAGTGTAATGCCAATCAATTCCGATGCCGAGCAAAAAGAAGCTGAGCGTCAGCTGCTGAGTTTTTTTGTCCAAGCTTTTCAAAAAACAGGAATTGATAGTTTGTCACCTACCCTATTTATCCATGCGCTTTGTCACGCGTCAGTCCGTTGGGATAAAAGCAGGAAATTTAAAGGTAATGACTTTTATGATTTTCATCACTCAGCAGCTGCAGTCCCTTATTGTGACGTTTTCCTTACTGAAAGTCCACTACGAACACTATTACAAGCAAATCACCTTAAAATAAATCAATATTTTAATTGTAAGATAATATCCTCAATATCTGAAGCAGTTGATTACCTGGAGAAAGAATGAGGATATCCACCAGGACTAGGCTAATGTCCCCCTTCTCCGAGACCTTGGCTGCCTGGCCCGAGGCGAGGCTGCGGGAGGTCATATACCGGGCCGGGCCGGAGGAGGTCAAGCGGGCCCTGGGCCGGGAGCAGCCGGCCCCGGAAGACCTGGCGGCCCTGCTCTCCCCCCGGGCGGCGCCTTTCCTGGAGGATATGGCTGAGAAGGCCCACCGCCTCACCCGGCAGCACTTCGGCCAGACCATCGGGCTCTACGCCCCCATTTATCTGTCCAATATCTGCCACTCCGACTGCACCTACTGCGGCTATGCCCTGCACTCCGGGAGCAGGGGTGAGCGGCGCACCCTGACCCCGGCGGAAATCGGCGCCGAGTGCGCCGTTCTGGCCGGCCACGGTTTTCAAAGCGTCCTGCTCCTCACCGGAGAAGCTCCCAAGGTGGCGCCGGTGGACTACATGGCCCAGGCGGTGGCCATCGCCCGGGAGTACTTCGCTTCGGTGGCCGTGGAGGTTTACGCCCTGGACCAGGAAGACTACGGTCTGCTGGTGAGCCGCGGCCTGGAAGGGGTGACCGTGTACATGGAAACCTACCACCGGGAGACCTACGCCGGGGTGCACCGCCGGGGGCGGAAACGCGACTTTGCCTACCGCCTGGAGGCGGTGGCCCGGGCGGGCCGGGCCGGGGTCCGCCGCCTCAGCATCGGCGCCTTGCTGGGCCTCTATCACTGGTGGGCCGACGGCTTCTGGATGGGACTGCACGCTCGCCACCTCCAGAAGCAATGCTGGCAGAGCGCCATTTCCATCTCCTTCCCGCGGCTGCGCCACGCTCCGGACCGGTTCCAGGTGGAGCATCTCCCCTCCGACCGGGAACTGGTCCAGTTGATGCTGGCCCTGCGGATCTTTTTGCCGGAGGTGGGTTTCAACCTCTCCACTCGGGAAAGTTCCAGCTTCAGGGACCGCCTGATCCCCTTGGGAGTGACCATGATGAGCGCCGGCTCCTCCACCCGGCCCGGAGGTTATGCCCATCTGGACGGCGACGCCGCCCTGGAGCAGTTTGAAGTGGAGGATCGCCGCAGCCCCGCCGAGGTGGTCGCCGCCATCCGCCAGGCCGGCTATGACCCGGTGTGGAAAGACTTCGACCGGGCCTTTGTGGAATAGGGGCTGCTGCCTTGGTGGGGGTGGCGCCCTTTAACCGGGATAGCGGCGCCTGGCGCGGCAAAAGGAGTATTCGGGGATGCGGCTGTCCAAAACCGAGAAACGCTTGCCATCCCCTCCCTAACCCTACCCCCTCAATCAAGGGGGAGGGAATTAAAAGCAGTATCTTGGGCTGGGAAATATGTATGATCTTGTTAGTCTTTCCCGAAATCTGAGAAAAAGACAGACTGATGCAGAGAATTTGTTATGGCGGAATCTGCGGAGAAAAGAATTAGAAGGATTGAGATTTAGAAGGCAGCAGCCCATTGGGAAATGCATTGTTGAATTTGTTTGTCTAGAGAATCGATTAATCTTGGAAATTGATGGTAGTCACATGCAATTGAGGAAGATAAAGATAAGCAACGAGATAATTGGTTATTAACTGAAGGTTACCGGATATTAAGACTCTGGAATAATGATGTCTTAACTAACATAGAAGGTGTCATGGAAACGATAAGATTAAAAGTCCTCTCCAATTCTGATAATTTATAGATAATTAGCATTATAAATGTAACGCTTTATAAAAGAAGTGGACCATTATCACACGAAAACCTTTGATTTTATTCCCTCCCCCTGAGAGGGGGGAGGGTCAGGGTGGGGGTGGCAAATCTTTGGATTTTCCCCTCAGCCCGACCCCCTCCCACATTGGGGGATAGAGGGAGGGCAAGGATTTTTTGTAAGCATCCCCAGCCCTCCCCGCACCATAACCAGGGAGCATTGCGGTGAAATTGACCATCAATGGCGAATCACGGGAGGTAGCGGCGGCCACGGTTTTGGGCCTCCTGGAAGAGCTGGGCCTCCACCCCCAGGGCACCCTGGTGGAGCGCAACCGGGAGATCGTGGACCGTCAGTGTTTCCGGGAAACCCCGCTAACCGAGGGCGACATCCTGGAACTGGTGCGTCTGGTGGGGGGCGGCTGATGAACCTGGCCCGGCGGCTGGCCGCCTTTGAGCGGGCCGACCTCTACGTGGTCATCACCCAGGCCTTCTGCTCCGGGCGCAGCGGACTCACGGTCCTGGACCAGGTCCTGGCCGCCGGGGTGGGCATCGTGCAACTCCGGGAAAAGGACCTGGCTGACCGGCGTCTTTATGAGCTGGCGGTGGCCTTTCGCCGGCGAACCGAGGCGGGGGGAGCCCTGTTGATCATCGACGACCGACTCGACATCGCCCTGGCGGCAGGGGCCGACGGGGTTCATCTGGGCCAGGAGGACCTGCCCGTGGCCGCGGCCCGGCGGATCGCTCCGGACCTGATCATCGGCGCCTCCAGCCATTCCCTGGAAGAGGCCCTGGCGACCCAGGAGGCCGGGGCCGGCTATGTCAATCTCGGCCCCATCTTCTCCACCGCCACCAAACCCGGCGCATCTCCCCTGGGCCTGGAGGCCATCGAGCGCATCGCCCCCCGCCTGCGGATTCCCTGGAGCGCCATGGGTGGCATCCATCAGGGGAACATCGCCCAGGTGTTGGCCCGGGGCGCCCGGCACCCCGCGGTGATGAGTGCGGTCACCGCGGCCCCCGAGGTCGGCGCCGCGGCTCGGGCCTTAAGGGAGGTGATCCTCTCCCGGTCGGCAACCTCACTGGAGAGGTAGGGCGCCCGCAGTAATCGCCATTTCCATGACAGGACCATGAGCCGGATTAAGGCGGCCAGAGCCTGGCCGCCCCATACTGCTGAACAGGCGGGGCGGCCTTTTACCTTTTTAGGGGCGCCTGGGGGTCTTTCATTATTGCACAAAATTGCACAAATACTTTTCCCGACCCCAAGATAGCGCTTTTAATTCCCTCCCCCTGAAAGGGGGCGACACCCAGTAGTGTCCGGCAACAAAATTGCAAGGGGAAGATTACACTATCTCGCAGTTAAACTTGAGACCATTGTAATTTCAGCGATATCAACATATTATATCGATGCAATAAATCCCCTCTCCCCTGCGAGGGGACGACACCGGGGTGATGGGTGGCTTCATTGGCCGTTACATACCCCCCTCACCCTGCCCTCTCCCCCCAAGGGGGGAGAGGGAAATAGCTTGTAAATTCCATGAATTGCTCAGATAGGGGGCATAGCTAAGTTCAAACAAATCCTTACTGCCTGCCTCATAGCAAAAAACTTGCCGGACACTACTGGGCGACACCGGGAGGGGGTGGCAAGCGGTTCTCGGTTTGCTATGAGATAAATTAGGCTGGCCGTGACGGCCGGCAGGGAAGGCGTGGGCTTTTGCCGCCACCCCCGCATTCCATACCTTTATTGAGGCGAACATGTCCCAATTGGCGTTGTTATTCCCCGGCCAGGGCTCCCAGTACCTGGGCATGGGCCAGGACCTTTACGAGGCCGACCCGGAGGCCCGGGAGCTGTTCCACCTGGCTGAGAAGACCACCGGCCTTCCCTTGAAGCGTCTGTGTTTTTCCGGACCCCTGGAGGAGCTCACCGAAACGGTGCGCCTCCAGCCGGCCGTCACTGCGGTCAACCTTTGCCTTTACCAGGCCCTGCGGCAGGCCGGGGTCAGAGCGCGGGCGGTGTGCGGCCATAGCCTGGGGGAATACAGCGCCCTGTTCGCCGCCGGGGTGCTGAGCGCCGCGGACACGTTGGCTGCGGTGCGGCAGCGGGGGCGCCTGATGCAGCGGGAAGCGGAGAAATATCCCGGCGCCATGGCGGCGGTTATCGGCCTCACCCCGGAAAAACTGCAGGGACTGATCCATCCTGTGACCAGGGAAGGCCCCATCGCTTTGGCCAACTTCAATACCCCGGAGCAAACGGTGATCTCCGGCGCCCCGGAACTGGTGGCCCGGGCCGGCAATCTTGCCAAGGCCGAGGGCGCCAGGGTGGTCCCTTTAAAGGTATCCGGGGCCTGGCACTCTCCCCTGATGGAGGGCGCCACTCTTGATTTCGCCGGCTTCCTGGCGAACCTCAATTTTCAAGCCCCCTCGGTGCCTATCTACCTCAACGCCACCGCGGCGCCGGAGCTCGACCCCGAGCTGCTGCGCCAGGCCATGTCCCGGCAGCTAACCTCGCCGGTGCGTTGGGCCGAACTAATCCTGAATCTGAAGGCGGTGGGAGTAGACACCTGGGTGGAAGTGGGCCCCAAGAACGTGCTCACCGGTCTGGTTCGCAAGATTTTGCCCCAGGAGCCCAGGGAATCCTTCTTCAACGTGGAGAACCGGGAGGGCCTGGAGAAGTTGCTGGCGGCCCTGGGATGAAACGAGGCGGGCGGGGCTCGCTAGGCTCCGGCCTGCTTTTATGATGGTTTTTCGGACTCTTCCGTCTGGCAGTCCTGGTCAAGATTGAAGAGGCGCCGGGCCAGATCCAGCTCCAGATGCGGATTTTTTCGGTGATGGTTGCGCTTCAGAAAGATGATGGGGTCGTGAAGGAGCTTTTGGCTGACCGAAGCCAGGAGTACCTCCAGGGACTGGCGCTGCTGCTCACTGATGGGTCCCAACTGGCTCAGGGTCTTTTTTAGCTCCGCCTGGCAGATGCCGGCGGCCTTTTCCTTGAGACCGATGATGGTGGGGTAGACCTCCAGGGTTAGCAGCCAGTCCTGAAACTTGACGGTCTCCTCCGCTACCAGGCGTTCGGCCCTGGCCACCTCCTGGCGGCGCCGCTGCCAGCCCTGCTCCGCCACTTCCTGCAAGTCGTCGATATTGTAAAGATAGACGTTGTCCAGGTCATTGATGGCCGGGTCCAGATCCCGGGGCACGGCGATGTCGATGAGGAATAGGGGCCGCTGTTTGCGGCGGCGCATAGCCGCCCGCACCTGGTCCCGCCGCAGGAGATAGGTTTCCGAGCCGGTGGAGCTGATGAGGATGTCAGCGCCCAAAAGCTGCTCCTCCAGTTCCTCCAGGGAGACAGCCTTCCCCTGGTAGCGCTCTGCCAGGCGCAGGCCCCGCTCCAGGGTGCGATTGGCCACGATGAGGCGGCTCACCCCCTGGGCCCGGAGGTGCTCCAGGGCCAGCTCGGCCATTTCGCCGGCGCCCAGCAGCAGCACTGTCATGCCAGCCAGCTCTCCGAAGACCTTCCGGGCCAGGCTGACGGCGACATAGCTGACGCTGACGGCGTGATCGCCGATGCCCGTTTCGGTGCGGACTCGTTTAGCCACCGAGAAGGCCTTGTGCAACAGGCGGTTGAGAACGGGCCCGGTGGCCTGCTGCTCGGTGGCCTGACGATAAGCCTCCTTGATCTGGCCCAGGATTT
>JBEKDQ010000139.1:0-6667 GCA_050014275.1 Desulfobaccales bacterium
GGCTCCCCGGATCTGGGCCTGCTGCAGCATGCTCTGACCCAACGGTGACCTGAAAAATTCCGGGAACAGGGTCAGCAGGTCAATGCGCATAGCTTTCCAACAATCCCGGGGGCGGCGCCACCTTCAGGAACCCTTCTTCCAGGTTGATTTCCACCACCACCTCCGCCACCGCGGGGAGGAGGATCTCCCGCTGGCCCTGGATCACCACGTAGACGTCGTGGCCGGGGGTGGGCAGGATCTCCTGCAATCGGCCCAGCAGGGCCCCATCCCCGGCATCGTAGACGGGCAGCCCCAGCAGTTGGAACCAATAGTATTCCCCAGGCGGCAACGGGGGGAAACGCCGGCGGTCTCCCAGGACCTGCCTGCCGGTCAACTGCTCCGCCCGGCCCCGGGTGTCGACCCCGGCCAGATAGAGGCGCACCTGGTTTTTGAGGCGGTCCGCCTGGAGGATGGCATAGGTTTGCCCGCCGATCACCACTTCGGCCACGGCCGTAAAGACCTCCGGGTCGGTGGTGGCGGCAGCGGCATCGGGACGGACCTTGACGGCCCCGCGGGTGCCATGGGGTCCGGAAATCCGTCCCAAGCCGATAAGATGGGAGGGGAAATCCTGCCCTTTACTCAAGGATTTCCAGCACCGCCCGCTTACGAATTTTGGTGGAAGCGGCGCTGAGAATGGTGCGCATAGCCCGGGCGGTGCGCCCTTGTTTGCCTATCACCTTCCCCAGATCTTCCTTGGCCACCTTGAGTTCGATAACCGAGGTCTGCTCCCCTTCGATTTCCTTGACCTGCACCTCTTCAGGATTATCCACGAGTGCCTGAGCGATGAACTTGACCAGCTCTTTCATAGTAGCCACCTCTGTCAAGGGATGGGGCAATCAACCAACCTCCCTGGGTCTGGGGCGAGCGCTCAGGCCTCGGGCGCCGCCGCGGCTTGAGGCCGCTTCTTCAGAAGGCTGGCCACGGTGGCGGTTGCAGTGGCGCCCTTGCTAACCCATCGGGCCAGCAGGTCTTCCTTCACCGTGATCGCCACGGGGTCCTGGCGCGGATCATAAGTGCCAATGATTTCCAGGAAGCTACCATCCCGGGGAGACTCGCTATTAGCCACCACGATGCGGTAGTAGGGGCGCTTTTTCGCGCCGAAACGGGCCAAACGGATACGTAACGCCATTAGAGCTGCTCTCTCCTTCTTCGGATTTGATCGGGCTTGAGTGGGACAGGCGCCCGCGCTAATGCTCTTGCCCCCGGGAGCGGCTATCCACCTTATCTCCTTTAAAAAAACTTGGGCATCAGGCCTTTCATCTTCTTGCCGCCCTGGGCCATCTGCTTGATCATCTTTTGGGTCATGGCGAAATTCTTCAGCAGGCGGTTGACTTCCTGCACCGAAGTGCCACTGCCCAGGGCGATGCGCCGCCGGCGGCTGCCGTTGATGATCTGGTGGTCGGCCCGCTCGCCCGGGGTCATGGAGCCGATGATGGCTTCCACTTTTTTCAGGTCCCTATCGTCGGGCTTCAGGTCCTTCATGGCCTTAACCTTGCTGCCCAGGCCGGGAATCAGGCCCAGCAACTGCTCCATGGAGCCCATCTTCTTGATCTGCCGCAACTGCTCCCGAAAATCGTCCAGGGTGAAGGCCTCCCGGCGCAGCTTCTGCTCCAGAGCCTTCACCTGCTCGGCGTCAAAGGACTCCTGGGCCTTCTCGATGAGCGTGAGGACGTCCCCCATCCCCAGGATGCGGGAGGCCAGCCGGTCCGGGTGGAAGACCTCCAGGGCGTCCAGCTTCTCCCCCACCCCCAGAAACTTGATGGGTTTGCCCACCACTTCCCGCATGGAGAGGGCGGCGCCGCCCCGGGCGTCCCCTTCCACCTTGGTGAGGATCACCCCGGTGAGGTTCAAGAGATCATGGAAACGTTGGCCCACCTGAACCGCATCCTGTCCGGTCATCGCGTCCGCCACCAGGAGAATCTCCCTGGGCGCCACCTTCTCCTTGATGGCCTTGAGCTCCCCCATCAAGGGGGCGTCGATGTGCAACCGCCCGGCGGTATCCAGGATCACCGTGTCGTAGCCCGCGGCGTAGGCCGCCTCCATGGCTGCCGCGGCGATGGCCACCGGGTTCTGGCCGGGTTCGGTGGGATGCGCCGCCACCCCGCAGTCCGCCGCCAGACGCTTAAGCTGCTCGATGGCCGCCGGGCGCTGCACATCGGCGGGCACCAGATAGACCTGGCGGCCCTGGCTCTTGAGTCGCCGGGCCAGCTTGGCCGCGGTGGTGGTTTTGCCCGATCCTTGCAAACCCACCAGCATCAGGGCGATGGGAGGCCGGCCGCTCAAGTCCAGCCGCGGGGACTCTCCCCCCAGCAGGCCGGTGAGTTCCTCATGGACGATCTTCACCACCTGCTGGGCCGGAGTGAGGGAACGCATCACCTCTTCGCCCACGGCCCGCTCCCTGACCCGCTCGATGAAGGACTTGGCGACCTTGTAGTTGACGTCGGCCTCCAACAGGGCCAGGCGCACCTCCCGCAGGGCCTCCTGCACCTGGGCCTCGGTGAGCTTGCCGTGGCCTTTCAGCTTCTTGAAGACCTGGGCCAACTTGTCAGTTAAACGATCAAACATTTGAGTTTTGAGTTTCGGGTTTCGGGTTTTGAGTTTTCGGTTTTCGGTTTTCGGTTTTCGGTTAAAAAAAAACTGTTATTGTGAGTCGCGATTCATGTGTATGGACTTTGGTGGCACAGGCGTCCCGCCTGTGTTGTCATTCTGAGCCGCCACCGGCGGCGAAAAATCGAGTCTTTAATCTTGGTAGCCGCATACTACCTTCCCATAAGAAATTATTGCAGATTTCGATGAATGACGCTAATCTGCTGTTTTTAACTCAAAACTAAAAACTCGAAACTCGAAACTCAAACTACCCTTTAATCACTCCCAACGGTTTGAGCTTCGCCACCTTTTTGGCTATGCCGGCGCCCTGGCAGACATCCACCACCATGGCCACGTCCTTATAGGCCTCGGAAATCTCTTCGTCAATGGTGGCCCGGCCGGCGCCCCGGACCACGATGCCCTGGGCCGCCAGCTCCCGGACGATGGAGCGGCCCCTGGCCACCTTCAGGGCCTGGTGCCGGCTCATCTCCCGGCCGGCCCCATGGCAGGTGCTGCCGAAGGTTTCGGTAAGGGCTTTTTCGGTCCCTACCAGGACGAAGGAGTATCGCCCCATGTCGCCGGGAATTAACACCGGCTGCCCCGTCTCCTGATAGGCCGCCGGGGTCTCCGGGTGGTGCGGCGGAAAGGCCCGGGTCGCGCCTTTGCGGTGGATGCAGAGCTTCTTCTTGACTCCCCCTCCCACTTCATGGGTCTCGATCTTGGCGATGTTATGGGCCACGTCGTAGACCAGCTCCATCCCCAGGTCCCGGGGGCCGATCTTAAAAACCTGCTCGAAGGACTGCCGCACCCAGTGGGTGATCATCTGCCGGTTGGCAAAGGCAAAATTGGCCGCCGCCGCCATGGCCGCCAGATAGTTCCCGGCCTCCGCCGAGTTCAAGGGGGCGCAACATAGCTGCCGGTCCGGCAGCTCGATCCCGTATTTGGCCGCGGCCTTGAGCATCACCTTGATGTAGTCATCGCACACCTGATGGCCCAGCCCCCGGGAACCGGTGTGCACGATGGCGGTCACCTGGTCCTTGAAGAGCCCCAGGGCCGCGGCCAGCTTCTCGTCGTAGATCTCCAGGACGTAGCCCACTTCGGTGAAGTGGTTGCCGGAACCCAGGGTGCCCAACTGGTCCTTGCCGCGATCCATGGCAAACTGGGAGACGCGCTCGGGGTCGGCCCCCTCAATACAGCCCTGGGCCTCGATGTGGTCCAGATCGGCTGCTGCGCCGTAGCCATTTTTCACGGCCCAGCCGGCCCCCTGGCGCATCACCTCTTTCAAGGCGGACATGGCCAGCTTCAGTTCTTTGCGCCGGGAGCCCACCCCCGAGGGGATATTGGCAAACAGGACGTTGACCAGCTCCTCGATGCCGCGCTCCACCTGGGACCGTTGCAGGTTGGTGCGCAGCAGGCGCACCCCGCAGTTGATGTCATAGCCCACCCCGCCGGGGGAAACCACCCCTTCCTCCAGCGAGAAGGCGGCCACCCCGCCGATGGGAAAACCGTAGCCCCAATGGATGTCCGGCATGGCCAGGGATGGGCCTTCGATTCCCGGCAGGGTGGCGACGTTGGCCACCTGTTGCAGGCTCTGGTCCTCCCTGATCTTGGCGATCATCGCCTCGGAGGCGAAGACCAGGCCCCGGGTGCGCATCTTGCCCTCCCGGGGAATCTCCCAGCGGTACTCATCCACCTGCCGCAGCTTGACCTGGTTCATCAAAATCAGTTACCAGTTATCAGTTATCAGTTATTCAGTTATTCAGTTATTCAGTTATTCAGTTATCAGCATTTACTTCTCCCCCAATGCGGGAGTTTACATGCTAACCACTTGACATTGACCATTATAAATTCAAAATCACCATCCATAAGCCTGTAGCCAGTATCGTTTTGATTTTACTGGCAACCGGGAACTGGCAACTGGCTACTACAAATCCAAAATCACGGTGGCCTGCCAGCCATCCCCCCAGGGCCTGATTTCCAGGTGGTGGTAGGTGGCGGCCTTGACCGCAGATTTCTCCGGATGCCGCTCGGGATCGAAAACCTCTCCCCAGGCAGTGGCTTTAAGGCGCCGCTCGCTCAAGGCGGTGAGGTGGAATTCCCGTCCCAAAAACCCTTCCACGTCAAAAAGATAAAGCAGGTGGTTGAGCCAGTCAACCAGCAGGGCTTCCCGGTCCGGCGATTCCAGCTCAATGTTTCGTCTTTCCCGGCGCCTCAGGTAACGGCGGTCGGTCATGGTGGCCGTCAAGGCGCCGGCCGCATTTTCAAAGAGCTCCCCAAGGCTCTGCCCCCGGATGCGCCAGGCCAGGTCGGCGGTATGCGGCAGTTGCCGGTACTTGGCGCCCTGGCGTTGGGCGGCTACCCCCGGTTTCATTTTTATTTTAAAAGTTAAGAATTTTATTAGGGTGATTCAAGCTTGGGCCGCAAACTTATCTTATTCCAGCGAGGATCGGCAAAAGCCATTTTTGCGTCCCCTTGCCAGGGCAAAAGGTAAAACTTTTGCTTTTTTACTTTTTGCCTTTTGCCTTAACAGGCACACCGCCGCAGCCAATTCCTGTCATCCCGGGCCGCCGCCTGACCCCATGCAAAGGCCTGCAAATTGGCCTCCAGGAACTTGGGGTTGGTGCGGGTGCGGATCACCGCCAGGATCTGGGGGGCGGCGAACGGCAGGCGCCCCAACGCCGCCAGTGCCCCCAACAGGACCATGTTCACCGTCAGGGGGCTGCCCGCCTGCCGGGCGCCGGCCCCGGCGTCGAAGGCCAGCAGGCTCCCCACCTGCGCCGCCATGAGGTCCAGCATCCGCGATACCTGCGGATATGGCGCCTGGCCGATGGCCACCGGATAGGGGACAATGGCCGCGGTGTTGGCGATCACCAGGGTGCCGGGGTGGCAACGGTCCAGGGCCCGGAAGGTCTCCAGGGCCTCAAAACCCAAGATAATGTCGGCTTCCCCGGGCGAAATGAGGGGGCTCTGCAACTCCCCCAGGACCACGGTGGAGACCACGATGCCGCCCCGCTGGGCCATGCCGTGGGTCTCGCTCACCAGGGGATCAAGCCCCGCGGCCAGGGCCGCTTCCCCCAGGATCCGGCTGGCCAGCAGGGTCCCCTGGCCGCCCACTCCGGTGAGGAAGATGCGCAAGTTATCGGTTTCCGGTTTTCGGTTTCCGGTTGTACTCATAACTTACTTAAACGACCACCGACAAACATTGGAAATTTGCACCCTCCCAACAATCAGCGCCTCTATTCCTCATTCTTCCTTGTACAGGCGGGACGCCTGTGCCACCATTCTTTCAGGCAGGGGATGCCGGGCCTTCGGCCCGGCATCCCCTGCCTTACACGGGTTGGGAGGGGGTTTGGAGGAGGGCAGGGATGAAATCCCTGGCCCTCCCCCAAAATCATTTCATCTTCCCCTCACCCTTTCTTCGCCGGCCGGATGCACTCGCACCACTGGACGCAGAAGGCGCAGCCGCTGCAGAGGTCTTCGTCGATGAGCATCTGGTTGCCCTTACCTCCGGGCTTCAGGTACATGGCCGGGCAGCCGAAGTAGTCCAGGCAATCCCGGCATTCTTTGCACTCCCCGGTAACCTGAAAGCTGGCCTTCCTTTTCTTCCCGGTAATCCGGGATTCATAGAGATAACATGGGGCCTGGGAGATGAGCACCCGCATTCCCGGGGCGCCCAGGGCCTCCTTGGTGGCCGCCAGAGCCTCTTTATATTTAAAGGGGTTAACCACCCAGAGGGCTTCCACCCCCAGAGCCCGCACCACCCCGGCGATATCTATAGGTTTCCCCGGATAGCCGGGGGGAGTCAGGGTCACCCCGGGGTGGGGCTGGGAGCCGGTCATGGCGGTAGTGCCGTTGTCCAGGATGACCAGCAGGAAATCGTGCCCCTGGTGCACCGCGTTGGCCAGCCCTGGCAGCCCGGAATGGAAGAAGGTGGAATCCCCGATGAAGGCCACCACCTTCTGGCCGGTGGCCCGGGAGATGCCGGCGGCGGTGTTGATGCTGGAGCCCATGCAAATGAGAAAGTCGGCCATGGACAGGGGAG
>JBEKDQ010000140.1:0-6665 GCA_050014275.1 Desulfobaccales bacterium
CATCATCCGCACCGCCGGGCAGCAGGCCAAGACCAAGGACCTGGCCAAGAACCTCCAATTTCTCCTGGAGCAGTGGGAGAACCTGAACCGCACCGCAGCCGAACAAAAGGCCCCCTGCCTGCTCTACCGGGACCTGGACCTGATCACCCGCACCGTCCGGGATTATCTCACCCCGGATATCAACGCCATTCTGGTGGACGACCCGGAAGTCTTTCAGCAATTGCGCGGCTGGCTGCGGATGGCGGCGCCCCGCCAGGTCCATGCCTTGAAGCTCTACAAGGACCCGCTGCCCATCTTCAGCCGCTACCAACTGGAGGAGCAACTGGATCGCATCTACGCGGATCTGGTCCCCTTGAAATCCGGGGGCAGCATCGTCATCAACCCCACCGAGGCCCTGGTGGCCATCGACGTCAACTCCGGCCGCTGCACCAGTCAGAAAGAGCTCGAAGAGACAGCCCTGAAATCCAACCTGGAGGCCGCCCAGGAAGTGGCGCGGCAGCTCCGCCTGCGGGACTTGGGGGGCCTGGTGGTCATCGATTTCATCGACATGAGGGACAAGAAACACCAGAAGGAGGTGGAGGCGGCCCTGAAGCAGAGCCTGAAAGCGGACAAAGCCCGGGTGTCGGTGGGCCACCTGTCCAAGTTCGGCCTGCTGGAGCTCTCCCGGCAGCGCCTGCGCCCCTCCGCCGAGGCCAGCGCCTATAACTCCTGTCCCATCTGCCAGGGGCGCGGCCGCCTTAAGACGGTGCCCACCCTCGGTCTCAGCCTGCTGCGGCAGATCAGCGTCCAGGTAGCGCAAAATCCCATCCAGGAAGTCCGGGCCCTGGTGCCCCTGGAGGTGGGCAACTTCCTCCTGAATCAGAAACGGCGGGAAATTCTGGCCCTGGAAGAGCAATATCACCTCCGCATCGTGCTCACCTCCTCAGTCGGCCTGTCCCCGGAGGAGATCCAACTCGAATTTATCAAACGGGAGGCCCCGGAGGCCAAACGCGAGGTCGCGGAAATCAAACCGGAGGCCCCGGAGGCCAAGAGCGAGGAGGTCGCGGAAATCAAAAATGAGGCCCCGGAAGCCAAACCGGAGCCTCGCAAGTCCAGGCGGGGACATAGGCGGGGGCCCAGACGGGGGTCCAAACGCGGCGCCAAGGAAGGGCCCCAGGAGGCCCCGGCCCAGGAGGCCCCGGCCCAAGAGCCGCCAGCCGGGGAGGCGGGCCCGGCCACGGAGCCGGAGTAAAGAAACCTGCAAACCCTGAGACCCCGGAGCGCTCTTGTTGGATCGGTCCCGGGGCGCCCGGCGGGATGCTATTAAGGAGCCAGGCATGCGAAGCAACCTGATGAAGTTGGGTCTGGAAAAATATCCCCACCGCTCCCTTTTCAAGGCCATGGGACTCACCGACCGGGAGATCGATCAACCTCTGATCGGGGTGGCCAATTCCTTTAACGAATTCATCCCCGGCCACCTCCACTTGAATCAGATTACCCAGGCGGTGAAGGCGGGGGTACGTCTGGCGGGCGGCACTCCCCTGGAGTTTGGGGTCATCGGCGTCTGCGACGGCCTGGCCATGCACCACCAGGGGATGAAATATTCCCTGCCCTCCCGGGAACTCATCGCCGATTCCGTGGAGGTGATGGCCACCGCCCACCCGGTGGACGGCCTGGTTCTGGTAGCCAACTGCGATAAGATCATCCCCGGCATGCTCATGGCAGCCCTGCGTCTCAATATCCCGGCGATCCTGATCTCCGGCGGCCCCATGCTGGCCGGACGCTACCAGGGGAAGGAAGTGGACCTGATCTCGGTGTTTGAGGGGGTGGGGGCCGTTAAGGCCGGGAAAATCTGCGAAGACGAATTGAAGGACCTGGCGGAGTGCGCCTGCCCCGGCTGCGGCTCCTGCGCCGGCATGTTCACCGCCAACTCGATGAATTGCCTCAGCGAAGCGGTGGGGCTGGCCCTGCCGGGCAACGGCACCATCCCCGCGGTACACGCGGCCCGCTTCCGCCTGGCCAAGGAGGCCGGCTTCAAGATCATGGATTTGGTAAATCGCCAGATCCTGCCCCGGGAGATTGCCACTCTGGAGGCCTTTAAAAACGCCATCGCGGTGGACATGGCCCTGGGGTGCTCCACCAACACCGTGCTGCACGTTCCCGCCATCGCCTGGGAGGCCGGCCACGATCTGTCCCTGGACCTGTTCAACGACCTCTCCGACCGCACCCCGCACCTCTGCTCCATGAGCCCTGCTGGCCCCCATCACCTGGAGGACCTGGACCGGGCCGGAGGAATTCCTGCGGTCATGAAGGTTCTCCTGGCGGCGGGGCTGGTGCTGGGCTCGCCCCTCACCGCCACCGGCCGGAGCGTGGCCGATAACCTGGCCGCCGTCCAGGTATTGGACCAGGAGGTCATCCGCCCCCTGGCCAACCCTTACCATTCCCGGGGGGGCATCGCCATCCTCCGGGGCAACTTGGCCCCCGATGGCGCAGTGGTGAAACAATCGGCGGTGGACCCCCAGATGCTGGTGCATGAAGGCCGCGCCCGGGTCTTCGAGGCCGAAGAGGAGGCCACCCGGTCCATCCTGGACGGCCAGATCAAACCCGGCGACATCATAGTGATTCGCTACGAGGGCCCCAGGGGCGGCCCCGGCATGCGGGAGATGCTAACCCCCACCTCGGCTATCTCCGGTATGGGCCTGGACAAAGAGGTGGCCCTGTTGACCGACGGCCGTTTCAGCGGCGGCACCCGGGGGGCGGCCATCGGCCACATCTCACCGGAGGCCGCGGACGGTGGGCCCATCGCCCTGGTTAAGGAGGGCGACCGCATCAGGATTGATATCCCGGGTAAGACCCTGACCCTGTTGCTGGAAGAAGCGGAGCTTCAGCGACGCCGAGCTGGCTGGCGGCAGCCGGCGCCCAAGATCCAACATGGCTACGCCGCCCGCTACAGCCGCATGGTGTCCTCCGGCAGCCAGGGCGCGGTGTGCAAGTGAGGGGGAGGCAACTGCCTTTTTTTTGGGGGGATAGTCAATGGGCCGCGGGCCGCACTTCCCCCGCCAACCTCAGCGGCAGGGGCGACCCGTTGGGCGGCTCCTAAAACGGGATATTTAGGCAATCGCTTTTAGGTTTTCATCTGGATCTGAGAGAGAATTTATCCAACCGTTCCGCTTTTCGACATTCCCGGCGGTCTGCTCCCGGGTGCAGGTCCAATAACTGGCAGGCCAACGCGGTAACAGTTAAATTGACTGTTCATAATAAATCTAATAAAAAAAATAACTTGAGCCAGTTATCGACAAAACCCCAGGCCCTTATTAATACAATTAAAAATTCCTATTATATATTTTAGGAGAACCTCGACATGCAGGTGAAGATCAATCGGGAAACCTTGTTGAAGGGGGTGGGACGGACCCTGGGAGTGGTGGATCGCCGGGGCACCATGCCCATTTTGGCCAATTTTCTCATGCAAACTGAGGCCAACCGGGTGCGCATCGCCGCCACCGATTTGGAGGTGAGTTTCCGGGGCTTCTACCCGGCAGAGATTCTGGAGCCCGGGGCAGTCACCATCCAGGCTCATTACTTCTTCAACCTCATCAAGGAACTTCCGGGCGAAACCCTGGATCTGAGCGCCACTGACAGAGGGGGTATGAAAATTTTGGCCGGCGACTCCCGGTACCAACTGAACGGCCTGCCGTCGGACCAGTTTCCCCCGGTGCCGGAAATCGCCGAGCAGAACCTAGTGGAGGTGGAGAGCCACATGGTGAAGGAGATGATCGAAAAGACCATCTTCTCGGTCTCCGCTGACGATCTGCAATATCATCTCTCCAGCATCTTCTGGGAGCGCCTGGAGGTGGAGACCGGCTTCCTGCTACGCCTCATCTCCACCGACGGCCACCGCCTCACCCTGATCGAGCGCCCTTTGCCCGGCAGCGAGCACCTCTCCATCGAAAAGGGCATCCTGATCCCCCGGAAAGGCATGGCCGAGGTGATCCGGTTCCTGGCGGAAGAAGAGAAGGTCTCCCTGGGCCTGAGCACCCAGAGCCTGGCCCTGCGAGCCGATGACCATTACCTCTTTATCAGGCTGCTCCTGGATAAGAAATTCCCGGAATACCGCCGTATCATCCCGGAAACCTTCGCTTACCGCTTCGCCGTCAACCGCCGGGAGTTCCACGAGGCCATCAAGCGCATCTCGCTCTTGTCCAGCGAGCGCTTCAAGGGCGTGGTCCTGAAGCTCTCCAGCGACCAGATGGAGGTCTCCTTCAGCAATCCGGAGGTGGGGGAGGGCCAGGAACTGGTGCCTCTGTTCATGGAGGCCGGTGACCCGGCTGGCTTACCCCTGGAGGTGGGCTTCAACGCCCGTTATTTCCTGGAACCCCTCAACGCCATGGAGAGCGAGATGGCGATCTTGGAGTTCAACGACAAGGACCGTCCCTGCCGCCTGGTGGACCAGGGCGACCCCCATTATTTCAGCATCATCATGCCCATGAGCCTGTAGGGCGCCACTGCGCTCGGAAGGTTCCGCAGTTGGGGACCTTGATGGAAAAGGACAAAATCTTCAGGCGTTACGCGGACCGGGTCGGCTACCGCGACGGCGAGAGGGAGGCGATCCAGGAGGGCGACCCGCGGCTGCGGCACATCCGGCAATTGGCCCGGGCCGCGGCCCGCTATTCCATCGCCGCGGAGGTGGTTAAGGCGCGCCACTGCAACTCCGGCTACCAGGTGGGCGACAGGTTCATCCTGGACCTGGACGGCAATTTCCTCACCAAGCTGTGCCCCCCGCGTCTGTGCGTCTACCTCATCTCCCAACTTACGGTGCCGGTGGCCCTGATCAACGAACGCCTGAGCGAAGGGTTGGACTCTAACCAGTTTCATTTCATGCATCAGGTCCGCTGCCTGGATGTGGGGGTCGAATGCGGCGGCTATGGCGAGGTGATGCTGGAAATTAAAGTAGTGCCTCGGATTAAAGGCAGTCCAGCCAGTATTGCCGATTGATTAAAGAGGCATTTCCTGATATAATTTTAAACATGGGGAAACATCAGCCCACCGGGCGGGACCGGTTCCGGAAGGGTGTCAAAGAGCTTCTCTGTCAAACTATCTCTCCCCCCACAAACATGAATGATCTGATTAAAGGGACCAGCAAGCTTCCCGGGGAGTGAGGAGTTTGTCAACTTGAGCGAAGGGATGGAAGTTTTTAGCAAACCAGATTCTTCGCGTTGCTCAGAATGACAGCAAAATCAGCGCTAAATGAAAAATTGGGGAATTATATATTTGACTCCCTATTCCATCTCTGCCGTAGGGCGGAGTCTCGCCGCCCTGGGCGGGGAAACCCCGCCCCTACAAGCAGATAATTGAGCGAGTCAAGTATATAATTCCCAAAAATTGCCAAAAGCCTCAAAGAGCTCATTTTGAGGAGGATCATTAAATTGCCGGACCAAATCCTGGCCCCCGACACTGCGGTGAACGAATACGGCGCCGAAAAGATCCAGGTTCTCAAGGGCCTGGCGCCAGTGCGGGAGCGCCCGGCCATGTACATCGGCAACACCGGCATGGATGGCCTGCACCACCTGGTCTACGAGGTGGTGGACAACTCCATCGACGAGGCCATGGCCGGCCATTGCAACGAAATTAAGGTAAAAATCCATTCGGATCAAAGCGTCACGGTGGAAGACAACGGCCGGGGCATCCCCGTAGAACCCCACCCCACCGAGAGGCTGCCCGCGGTGGAGGTGGTCATGACCCGCCTCCATGCCGGGGGCAAGTTCGACTCCGGGGCTTACAAGGTCTCCGGCGGTCTCCACGGCGTCGGGGTCTCGGTGGTCAACGCCCTGTCGGAATACCTGGAGGTGGAGATCCTGCGGGATGGCCAGGTCTACCACCAGCGCTACGAACGGGGCAAGACCGCCACCGAGCTGGCCAAGACCGGCAAGACCAAGCGCCGGGGCACCAAGGTGACCTTCAAGCCAGACCCGGAAATCTTCCCGGAAACCACCTTCAGCTACGACCTGCTGGCCCAGCGCCTGCGGGAGCTTTCTTTCCTCAACAGCGGGGTGCGCATCTTCCTGGAAGACGAACTCTCCGGTCGGAAGAACGAATTTGTCTATGAAGGGGGGATCGTCTCCTTCGTCGAATACCTGAACCGCAACAAGACTCCCATCCATCCGGAGCCCATCTATCTCACCGGCGGCAAAAACGGCATCCAGATGGAGATAGCCTTCCAATACAACGACACCTACAACGAGCAGATCTTCACCTTCGCCAACAACATCAACACCCGGGAGGGCGGCTCCCACCTGAGCGGCTTCAAGGCCGGGCTCACCCGGGCCATCAACCAGTACATGGCGGCCAGCGACCTGCCCAAAAACCTGAAGAACAGCCACCTCACCGGGGAGGACGTCCGGGAGGGCCTGATTGCGGTGATCAGCGTCAAGCTGCCGCATCCCCAGTTTGAGGGGCAGACCAAGACCAAGTTGGGCAACAGCGAAATCAAGGGCCTGGTGGAAAATCTATTGTATGAGCACCTGCTCAGCAATCTGGGTGAGAATCCGCGAGTGGCCAGGGCTATCCTGGCCAAGCTGCTGGATGCGGCCCGGGCTCGGGAAGCGGCTCGGCGGGCCCGGGACCTGGTGCGGAAAAAGGGAGCCCTGGGGGATATGACCCTGCCGGGCAAGCTGGCTGACTGCCAGGAG
>JBEKDQ010000141.1:0-6627 GCA_050014275.1 Desulfobaccales bacterium
TTGACCTGGATTTGAAAAACGCCTGCGCCCTGGAGGCCGATGCCTTTGCCCTGTGCTTTGCCTCTCCGGACGCCAAAGAAGGCGCCGCGGCCTTTCTGGAAAAGCGCCAGCCCAAGTTTTTATGAAACTTTTCGATATAGCCGTCTCTTTTGACTCAGCTGAAGAAAGGAGAACCACGTGGAGGTCGTAGTCTTGCTTAAGCAGGTGCCGGATACGGAAACGGTGATCAAGATCGGGCCCGACGGCAAATCCATTGCCACGAGCGACATCAAATGGGTCATCAATCCCTACGATGAGTATGCGGTGGAGGCGGCCTTGCGCCTCAAGGACAGCCAGGGCGCCAACGTCACCACTCTGAGCCTGGGGCCCCAGCGAGCCATGGAGTCCATCCGCTCCGCCCTGGCCATGGGCGCCGATAAGGGTATCCTGGTGGATGACCCGGCCACCGAGGGCAGCGACGCCCTGGGGAAGGCCCGGGTCCTGGCCGCGGCCTTGAAGCAGCTCCCCTTCGATCTCATTGTGTGCGGCCATCGGGCGGTGGATGATGATGAGAACCAGGTGGGCATCATGGTGGCCGAGCTTTTGGATATTCCCCATCTGGCTCTGGCAGTGGCCCTGGAAGTGGCGGAGGGCCGGGTCAGGATCGAGCGGCCCATCGAAGGGGCGAAATTAAAATTGGAGGCCCCGTTGCCGGCCCTGGTCACCATGGGCGGCGCCCACGCGGTCTGGAATCCCCGCTATGCCTCGCTGCCCGGCATCATGAAGGCAAAAAAGAAATCGCTGGAGATCAAAAAGCTCGCAGATCTGGGCCTGGCCTCGAATCAGGTGGGGGCCGCGGCCGCCAGGGTGAAGGTCGCCTCCCTGGAACTGCCGGTCCCGCGGCAGGCCGGAGTCATGGTGCCGGGCGATACCGCCGGCAAGGCCCGGGAGTTGGTGCGCTTGCTCCATGAAGAGGCCAAGGTTATCTAGGCTGACTGGTAAAAAAATGTGGGCGGGGGCACTGCCCACCTATTCCTTATAATAAAAATCCCTGCTTACTGAGATTCAAAACGCCGGGCGGCGTCTTTTTCTTACTGACTGGCCTTTGCACCTGAGGGGGCCTTGCCTGCTCTCAGGTTGGGAGGTCTGGGAGGGAACTTATGGCACAGGGAGTATGTGTAATCACCGAATTCAGAGGCGGCGCCTTTCGGCGGGTCTCATTTGAGGTGGCCAGCGAAGGCCGCCGGCTGGCCGCCGCCCTGGGTGAGCCCCTCACGGCCATTGCCCTGGGGGATGGGGTGGCGGCCGCGGCGGCCGATTTAGGCCACTATGGGGTGGAGAAGGTTTACGCCGTCGACCAGGCATTGTTGAAAGATTACCTGGCCGAAACCTATGCGCCGGTGGCGGCCGAGATCCTGCAAACCTTGCAACCCAAGGTGGTGCTTAGCGCCGCCTCGGTGGACGGCAAGGATCTGAGCGCCCGGCTGGCGGCGCGCCTGGGCGCCGGCCTGGCTCAGGATTGTACGGCCTTGAAGATCGAAGGCGGCGCCCTCCAGGCGAAACGGCCGGTCTATGCCGGCAAGGCCCTGGCCTGGTATGAGTGGGCCGACGGCTCCTGGCCCCAGATGGCCTCCTGCCGCCCCAATGTGATGGATTGCCTGCCGCCGGATACCTCCAAAAGCGCCGCGGTGGAAATCCCAGCCGTGACTCTGCCGGCTGCCGCCAAGTGCCGGGTGCTGAGTGTCGAGGCCGCCGCAGGCAAGGTTGACCTCGCCGAGGCCCAGATCATTGTCTCGGGTGGGCGCGGTATGAAGGGGCCGGAGCAATTTGCCATCCTGGAAGAGCTGGCGCAACTCCTGGGCGGCGCCGTGGGGGCTTCCCGCGCCACGGTGGACGCGGGCTGGCGCCCCCACGCGGACCAGGTGGGCCAGACCGGCAAGGTGGTTACCCCGACCCTCTACATTGCCTGCGGCATCTCAGGGGCCATCCAGCATCTGGCCGGCATGGGCTCCAGCAAATTCATCGTGGCGGTCAATAAGGACCCCGAGGCCCCGATCTTCAGCAAGGCGGACTACGGCGTGGTGGAGGACCTCTTCCAGTTCGTGCCGGCCTTGATCGAGGAAGTGAAAAAACTCAAGGCTGCCTGTTAATCAGTAGTCCGTTGCCAGTGGTCAGGCGATTTTTTGACTGACTACCGGCTACTGACTACTATTATCATGTCTCGGGAATATCTTTAATATCTCTTGGCCCCAAAACTCCCCCTCCCTGAGAGGGGAGGGGGTTGGGGGGAGGGTGATAACTACAAATAATCACCCCAACCCGGTGTCGCCCCCTCAAGGGAGAGGGAATAAAGCGGGTTCCTTTATTAAGGTTTTCCTGAAACACTACACTAGGTGATGCTTCATAATTGCTATGACATTTCAAACTACGGTTTTTTTAATCCCCCTTTGAAAAAGGGGGGCAGGTGTATTTAAATAACCTCCTGAAATCCCTTCTAAATCCCTCTTTTTCAAAGGGGGACTTTAATACCCTTGGAACTTAGGTTTTTACTTGGTTTAATGCCATATTATTTACGAAGCATAACATTAATTCATGCGGGAGGCGTTATTAATGCAACCTGGGTATTTTCCCGCCAATCTCCTCTTTGGACTCCTCTTTATTGCGGCCATTGCCTTTTTTCTGTTCACCGCCTATAAGCTCTACCGCATCTTGCGGCTGGGACAGCCGGAAGACCGCTTCGACCACCTCGGTCGGCGCCTCCAGGGCGTGGTTACCTTTGTCCTGGGGCAGCAGCGGGTAGTCAGAGAACCGGCCGGCTGGGGACACTTCTGCATCTTTTGGGGATTTATCATTATCACCATCGGCAGCCTCGAGACCTTTGGGGCCGGTTTCTATCATGGTTTTGCCTACTGGAAGTTTTTGGGCCAGCCGCTTACCGCGGCCCTTTACCTGCTGCAAGACCTGCTGTGCGCCGGCGTCGTCATCGCCCTGGGCGTCTCCCTCTACCGGCGCTTTGTGGTTAAACCGGAACGGTTGCGGTTTGACGATCAGCAGGCGGCCAACCTGGATGCCAGCATCATCATCGGCATGATTCTGGTGTTGATCGTGTTCCTGTTCGGGGCTCGGGCCGTGGAATACCGGCTGGCCCAGGTTGAGCCCGGCCGCTACTTTCCCCAGGCCGCCTTCATTTCGGTGGCCCTCTCCGGGATGTTTGCCGGCCTGCCGGAGTCGAGTCTGTTGGGCTGGCACAGCCTTTTCTGGTGGGGCCACACCCTGGTAATCCTGGGCTTCCTGGTCTATATTCCCTTTTCCAAGCATCTGCACATCCTCGGCGCCATCCCTAATATCTTCTTCCGCCGGTTCCGGCCCCTGGGGGAGCTCACCAAATTGGACCTGGAAGACGAGACGGTAGAGACCTATGGGGTTTCCAGAATCGAGGAATTTACCTGGAAGCAGCTCCTGGATCTCTACGCCTGCACCGAATGCGGCCGCTGCTCCGAGAACTGTCCCGCCAACCTCACCGGCAAACCCCTGAGTCCCAAAGAGACCATCCATCACCTCAAAAAGCACCTTCTGGCGAAGGGAAAACTGCTGCTGGATCGGGGGGAAGCTAAGGATGATCAACCGCTGGAGGGCGCCGCGGCGGAGCTGCGCAAGGCCCTGGTGGGCGAGGTCTGCCTCAATGACGAGATCTGGTCCTGCACCACCTGTGGCAACTGCATGGAACACTGCCCGGTGTTCATCGAACACATCCAGAAGTACGTGGATATGCGCCGCTATCTGGTGCTCATGGAGAGCCGTTTCCCGCCGGAGGTCCAGACGGTGCTGCGCAACTGGGAGACCAACTCCAACCCCTGGGGCCTGGCCTTCGCCACCCGGGGCGATTGGGCCAGGGGGCTGCAGGTGCAAACCCTGGCCGAAAATCCGGAGGTGGAGTATCTGTTTTACGTGGGCTGCACCGGCAGTTTCGAGGAGCGCGGCAAAAAGGTCACCGCCGCCATGGTCCGGCTCCTCCACCAGGCCGGGGTGAGTTTCGGCATTCTGGGGGCCGAGGAGAAGTGCTGCGGCGAGACAGCCCGGCGGATCGGCAACGAGTACCTGTTCCAGTCCATGGCCGCCGAACTGGCGGAAATCATCAATGGCTACGGCATCAAAAAGATCATCACCACCTGTCCCCATGGGTACAACTGTCTGAAGAACGAGTACCCCCAGTTCGGCGGCAACTGGGAGGTTTACCATCACACCGAGTTTCTGGCCCGGCTCCTCGGGGAAGGTCTCCTGCTGCCGCGGCGGCTGGATAAAAGGCTCACCTTCCACGACTCCTGCTATCTGGGCCGCTATAACGGCATTTATGAAGAACCCCGCGGGGTCTTGAAATCGATCCCGGGATTGCGCCTGCTGGAAATGGAGCGCCGCCAGGCCAAATCCTTCTGCTGTGGCGCCGGCGGCGGCAGGATGTGGATGGAGGAAACCCTGGGAGAACAGAAAATCAACGAGGCCCGTACCGACCAGGCCCTGGCCCTCGATCCAGAGCTCATTGCGGTCTCCTGCCCCTTCTGCGCCATCATGTTGGAGGACGGCCTCAAGGCCCGGGAAAAAGAAGAGGCGGTCAAGGTTTACGATATCGCCGAACTGTTGGCCCAGGCGTTGGAAACGGATTGATCCCGGTTTGGGTAAGCCGCAGACGTAGGGTGGGCACTGCCCAACAATTCCTTAAAAATCTATTTCCCTAAATCAAATTTTGTTCTCATTGTTACCGTTCCCAAGTTGAACTTGGGAACGAGACTAAAAACCGATATTAAAGGGAGGAAGTGTTTTTTTTGCCGGCTTGCGCACATTATCAGCGTTCCCAAGTTTGAACTTGGGAACGAGACAAAAAAGGTTGGCGATCGCCGCCCTCGCCGGCCCTGGAACCGCCGAGGGGGGCAGTTCCACTCTATCATCTAGATCGGTATTATTTATTAGGCGGGCGGATGAGGCCCTATAGGGCCCGAAACCTTTCTGAACGGAGCGCCCCCGGCCTGCCTTTCGCCGCTATCACTTCCCGCACCAGTCTGTCCCGGTCTTCCGGCAAATCACCCGCCAGGGACAGATAATTGGAAGCGTGATTGGCCCGGAAGACACATTTCCTCTCCAGTGGGCCGATATTTTCCAGCAATATCTGGAACTCCTCCAGGACTTCTGCGGTTGAGAGCAGCTCAAAGGTCCCCTGGGAAACACTTCGCTGCATCGCAGTCCCCGGCGGCAGCAGCAACGTCAGACAGCCAAGGTAGTGGGGTGAGATGGCCGAGATCATCCGGCCGGTTTCGGTCGCGTGCTGCCGCGTCAGTTCTTTCCCACCCAGGCCAATGATCACGGTGCAAGATAGACGAAAGCCCGCGGCCATCGCCTTCCGGCAGGCAAGTATGGATTTCTCCGCGCTATGGCGCTTTCCCACTCTCCGCAAAACCTCGTCATGGCCTGATTCGAGTCCGACGTAAAGAAGCGTGACGCCGGATCGGTAAATCGACTCGAGTTCAGGCGGGGTCTTACTGAGAATGTCGCGGGGGTGCGCGTAAAGCGAGACTTGTTGAAGGCCGGGAAAGAGCTCATAGGCCAGCTCGCTGAGTTCTACCAGGGCGCCGGCAGGCATAATAAAGGCGTTTTGGGCCAGTAAAAAAATCTTGCGCACCCCAGATCCCAGCATCTGCCGCGCCGCCGTCAGGTCCTGCTTGATTTCAGCCAGCGGCCGGATGGAGAAATTACGGGAGACTGAGGAGACGCAAAAACTGCAGGTTGCATGGGCACAGCCGGTGGTGGCCTGAATCAATAGACTGCCCGCTTCGCTGGGGGGCCGGTAAACCGGTTCGTCATAATACAAAGACATTTTTATCCTCCGGGAAAAGAATAGCCAACGAGGCCCTGCGGCTATCAGGGCGGTAAAACACTGCCGGAATCGCTGGCATGGTCATTTTGGGCACAGTGAAGAATCTTTTGTTCCAAGGTTTGGGACTATTGGCGGCGACCAGGATGACAGCCAAAACGTTATTAAACAGTTTTTTAAATTTTACCTTTTCTCTAAGCTATTCATATGCAAATTATAGGGCTTGGGCCAACCGACCCACAACCCTAATTTTACGGATCTAATGGGAAGGAAAATGGGCAGATTTAGGCTTGTTTACCCGCCCTGGAGAATGGCGGGCTTAGCCAGCAAGGGAAAAAAGCCGAAGCCGAGGCGGTGCTGGAGCAGGTGAAATGGCTTACCGGAAACAGGAAACCATAGTCTGGTGCGGGGTATCCAAAATTCAGAGAAAAATTATTTTTACCGCGCAATTTATGGTACTATGTTGGCGATGAGAGGAGGCGGCTTAAGAAACGGCGCCTTTGGGAGATTCTCACCGAAGCAAAGAGGTCCCCAAAAACCTTTTGGGGATTGCGGTGGCTAAGGCTGCTGCATAATCCCGGTTTAGAGAGGGCCGCATCTTTCCCGAGCATCCAAGGGGCGGGTTGTCAAGCCGTCCTTGCTTTGATAAAACCCGGCAAATTCTTTCCTCCAGGAGAAGCCATGTCTCATTACTATGAGGAAAACGATCTGGAAAGGTTTAATGAGATCGGCAAGCACCGCCCTGAGCTCTTCGACTACTTCATGAACTATTACCAGGGGGTCAT
>JBEKDQ010000142.1:0-6562 GCA_050014275.1 Desulfobaccales bacterium
TTGTCAAGAGTTAAAATCACAATACCGCTATTTTGTCGGCACCGCATTTTTCCCAAAACCCAAAGTGCCCCTAATAATTTCAACACATTACCTGCAAAAATCGGCTTTTACTGTAGAACTTGGGTCAAAGTGATCACGCAATCTGTTCGGCCGCTTTAGGACCCACAGATTGATCGTAGACCGCATCCACTTTAAATTTTACCACATAAGTGGTCCGCGGCAGTTACATCAGGCCCTTTTAAGCTTTTCCCTGGAATGGGAACTTATCCTGAAAACTTCCTCTATCCATTCCCTATCTAGAACTTCTACCTCTGCGCCGATAAGTTTCGCTCCTGGCAAGTGAGCTTCAATTCAGGGTCAGCTTTTTTAAGAAAGATTATTTCCCCAGTGCAGTGTGTTATCATGTCTTCCAAAAAAGAGAAAACTTTCCGGGTTAAAGTAGGGAAGAGGGGCCCCAAAACCATTTTTTGATCGCGATGGCCAAGGTTGCCGCATAATCTCATCTAAAACTTCTAAGGAATGGGTTAGGTGAAAATCATCATTGTCGGGGCCGGCGAGGTGGGTTTTCACCTGGCCAAATGGCTCTCCCGGGAAGATAAGGATATCGTGGTCATCGACCAGGCGCCGGAGGCCCTCCAGCGGGTGGAGGAGCAACTGGACGTGCAGACCATCCGGGGGGCCGGCAGCCATCCCCAGGTGCTCCTGGAGGCTGGGGTCCAAAAGGCGGACGTGCTCCTGGCGGTCACCGACCGGGATGAGGTCAACCTGGTCTGCTGTCTGTTTGCCGATCTCCTCAGAGGCGGCCTCCCCAAGGTCGCCCTGGTCCGCCAGGAAGAGTACGCCCCCCACCGGGAAGCCCTCATCCGCCGCCTCAATATCACCGACATCATCAACCCTGACCGGGAGTTGATCAAGGCCATTCTCAGGATTCTCAGCGCCCCCGAAATGGAGGAGGTCAACGACTTCGTGGGGGGATCCATTAAGATGATCGGGGGAGTCCTGCCGGCCGCCAGCCCGCTCTGCGGACGGATCCGGGACCTGCCTTTGGTAATTGAGAGAAAACACCTGATCATCGCCGCCCTAGTGAGGCAAGACCGGCTCATTATTCCCAAGGGCAAAGACACCCTCCAGGCTGGGGATCTGGTCTATTTCGTTTGCCGGGACAAGGACCTGGACTTTGCATTGCAACTCTTCAACCAGCGCCCCGACCCCCTAAAGAACCTGATGATCATGGGCGGAGGCAGGATCGGCGGGGAGCTGGCCCGGGAGCTGGAGATCAGGCGCTACCGGGTCAAACTCATCGAGAGGAATCCGGAGCGCTGCAAGCAGCTGTCGGGCCTGCTGCGGCGCACCCTTGTGCTCCAGGGCTCCGCCACCGACCAGGAATTGCTGATACAGGAGAACATCGGCGGCATGGACATGGTCCTGGCCCTTACGGGGGATGACGAGACGAACATCCTCTCCTGTCTCCTGGCACATCGCCTGGGCGCCAGGAAGCTTCTGGCCCGCGTCAACAAGTTGGCCTATATGGATCTGAGTAAAATGATCGAGTTGGACTACCTCGTCAGCCCGAGGCTCTCCGCCATCAATTCCATCTTTCCTTACATCCGCCGGGGTAAGGTGGTTTCCAGCGTGGCCATCAAAGGCCAGGAGGCCGAGGTCATGGAGGCCGTCGCCCAGGAGGGCACGGCCTTGGTGGGAACGCCTCTCAAGTCCCTGAAATTTCCCCGGGAGGCCTTGTTGCTCTGCATCATGCGAGGCGAAGAGGTGGTGCTCCCGAGCGGTGATGACGTCATCCAGCCCGATGACCGGGTGATAATCCTGGCCAGGAAGGCCAGCATCCCCCAAGTGGAAAAGGCGTTGAGCGGCCCGGGGAGATGAGCGGCATGCGTTGGCGCCTGATATGCCGGATTATTGGAACCCTGGTGGCCTGCATCGGCCTCAGCATGCTCTGCCCCCTGGGGTTTTCCCTCTACTACCGGGACGGCTCTTATTGGCCCCTGCTGCAAGCCATGGCGGTGGCCCTGACGGCGGGGTCGGTCATGTATCTGCTCGGGCATGCCGCCACCGGCCCCAGAGCCATCAACCATCGGGAAGGCATGGCCGCCACCACTCTTGGATGGCTGGCTGCCGCCCTGGTTGGCGCCCTGCCCTTTTATCTGGCCGGAACCTTTACGCATCCGGTGGACTGCATCCTGGAGGCCATGAGCGGCTTCACCACCACCGGGGCTTCGGCCCTGGTCGACGTGGAGGCGATTCCCCGGGGTCTGCTTTTCTGGCGCAGCCTGACCCAATGGCTGGGAGGCATGGGCATCGTGGTGATGGCCCTGGCCCTTCTCCCCTTCCTGGGTATGGGGGGTATGGAGCTTTACAAGTCCGAGGTCCCCGGGGCCCAATTGGGGGCCGACAAATTCAAACCCCGCCTCCGGGATACCGCCCTGATCCTCTGGAAGGTTTACCTTGTCTTCACGGTCCTGGAGGCGGTGCTCCTGATGGCGGGGGGCATGAACCTCTTCGACGCCCTCTGCCACACCTTCAGCACCCTGGCCACCGGGGGCTTCTCCACTAAAAATGCCTCCATCGGCTTTTACCACAGCGCCTATATCGAAGGCGTGGTGATGGTCTTCATGCTCATCGGCGGCGTTAACTTCGCCTTGCACGTCCGGCTCTTCCGGGGCAAGCCCCTCGCCGTCTGGCGGGACCCGGAACTCCGCTTCTTTCTCGGGATGACCGCTGTCGTGGCCCTGGTTATCACCCTGACCCTCTGGGAGAGGATTTACCCCTCCCTGGGAGAGTCCTTCCGCTACGGGGTCTTCCAGGCGGTTTCCCTCAGCACCACCACGGGGTACGGCACCGCCGATTTCACTCTCTGGCCCTCGCTGGCCCAATGTCTGCTGCTCCTTTGCCTCTTCGTAGGGGCCATGGTGGGTTCCACCGGCGGGGCCATCAAGTCCTTGCGTATCCTGGTGCTCCTCAAGCAGTCGTTCCAGGAATTGACTCGGCTGGTCCACCCCCGGGCCGTGGTCCGGGTTAAATTGGGCCGGGAGGCAGTGGCCCCCAACGTCCTGAGCGGCATCTGGGCCTTTTTTATCCTCTACTTAAGCCTGTTTGCCGTTTCGACCTTCCTGGTGGCCGCCAGCGGCGTGGATCTGGTCACCTCCTTCTCCGGAGTGCTGGCCTGCCTGGGAAACATCGGCCGGGGGCTGGGGAAGGTGGGTCCCGCCGGCAGCTATGCCACCTTGCCCGGCTTCGCCAAGTGGGTCTTGATCCTGGATATGCTGCTAGGCCGCCTGGAAATCTTCCCGGTGATTCTCCTTTTTGTTCCCGGCTTCTATAAGAAATAACCGATATGTATGGTTTTCATGCCTCTTAATCAATGAAGAATGGTCTCAACCACGGCTTCCCCCTTAAAGGGAAAGACCTGGGCCCCCAATTGCTTGGACAGGGGAAGAGTATCGGAGGAGAGGCACTGAGTGGCGGCGTCGATGGTGGTCAACGGCTATTTTTCCCGGATGGTGGAGGTGCTGCATCGGCATCACGGGATCATAGTGGATTTCTTGGGGGATGCGTTTCTGGCCTTTTTTGACCCTCTGGATGGTCCCCTGATCCCTGTAATGCGTGAGGCGCTGCAGTGCGGCCTGGAGATGCAGCAGGCTATGTTAGGAGTCAACCTTGCGGGGATCGGCCGGCAATTGCCGCCGTTGCGCATGGGAATTGGCCTTCATGTTGGGGAGGTGGTGGTGGGAAATATCGGCTCCGAAACCCGGGCCAAATATGGGATCGTAGGAGCCGCGGTAAACCTGGCCCACCGCCTCCAGGCCCAGGCCGGGGGTGGGGAGGTTGTGATCTCCCAGGACGCGTATCGTCTGATTAAAAGGGAGGTCCTGGTTACCCGGGAATTCCAGGCCCGTCTAAAGGGGATTCATGACCCCGTTACCCTTTATGCAGTTGGAGAGCGGACTACCTCCGGCTAATGCGACCTCAACCCTTTATTTGAGTTGAACCGTATTAAAAAGGAGGGTTTAGGGAGGAAACCATGTTTCAGATCATGCCAGAAAGCCAAGGTAAAATTCTAGGGTTGAGGGCTACCGGTAAGCTCACGGATCAGGACTACCAGGAGATCTTGATTCCCTGCATGGAAGCCCTGATAAAAAAACACGGCAAAGTAAGATTACTCTGTTTCATGGATGAGGAGTTTGCGGGTGTGGAGGCGTGGGCCCTTTGGGACGATGCCAAATTCTTTGTGCCCCACCGGGACGACCTTGAGAAGCTGGCGGTCGTGGGCGGTCCCAAATGGATTACCCTGATCACGAAACTCTTTACCCCACTCATGGAAGGCGAAGTTAAGACCTTTCCCAGTGACCAACTCTTCGAAGCCTGGGAGTGGATCAGGTCTTAAATCCATTAAAGGCACTATTGAGGGGCAATGCCCGCGCCGGGGCGGAAACATATGCCAAGTGCCAGGTGTTATGGAAATGGATAGGACCCCGAGGGGAATCGGGCCAATATGGTGATGTCCGGCTAGGTGGACGTAGCCCGCCGCAGCTCCACGGTGCTGGAGGAGATTGAACAGACGCATCCCTCGGGGAATGTCCTGATAGTCTCCCACAAAGCCACGGGGCGCATCATGCTGTGCTCCTTGTTGGGGATCGATGTGGGCCGCTACCGCGACCGCCTCAGCATGCCGGTGGCCGCGTTGAGTATCGTGGAAATGACCGAACAAGGGCCATTACTGGGGGTATTGGGAGACTGCACTCAATTGCGTCAAGGTCTGCGCCTCAGGCCAGGCACATAAGGGATTGCTTTCCCTATCATGACTAACATTTCTTTACCCTGCGATCTAAAAACAGAGTCCGGCGGTCTGGATAAGTTGTCATTCGCATGAGGGGAGGATGGTGTCCATGGTTATCCAAGAGATCACCAGTGATATGGCCCAGCAACAAAGTGCTGAAGAGCTCTGGGCTACCCTATCTACTTCATCCGGGGGGCTCTCCAGTGATGAGGCCGGAAGACGTCTGGCCCAATTTGGCCAGAATGCCCTGGAAGAAAAAAAGGTTAACCCAATCTTAAAATTCCTGGGTTATTTTTGGGGGCCTATTCCCTGGATGATCGAAATCGCAGCCATCCTCTCCGCGGTAGTCAAGCATTGGGACGATCTCATCATTATTTCGGTCTTGCTGGCTTTCAACGCCGGGGTGGGTTTCTGGCAGGAATTCAAGGCCGCCAATGCCCTGGAGGCCCTGAAAAAGCAACTGGCTCTCAAGGCCCGGGTGCTTCGAGATGGAAAGTGGCAAGAAATTGCCGCTGAGCAACTGGTTCCCGGGGATATTATCCGCCTCCGCCTGGGGGATATCATTCCCGCCGACGTCAAGCTTTTTGAGGGTGGTTATCTCAGCGTGGACCAGTCGGCCTTGACCGGCGAGTCCTTGCCCGTAAGCAAAAAAGCGGAGGACATTGCCTATTCCGGATCGGTGGCCAAGCAGGGGGAGATGGTGGCGGTAGTGACCGGTACCGGCGCTAACACCTTCTTTGGCCGCACTGCCAAGTTGGTCCAGGAGGCCGGTGCCCCCTCCCATTTCCAGAAAGCTGTTTTGCAGATCGGGGATTACCTGATCTACCTGAGCCTGGGGTTGGTGGCAGTGCTCATCCTGGTGCAACTGGAGCGTGGCGATCGCCTCCTTACCCTCCTTCAGTTTGCCCTCATCCTCACGGTGGCTTCCATTCCGGTAGCTTTACCCGCGGTGCTTTCGGTGACCATGGCAGTGGGAGCGCTGGCTCTGTCCAAGATGAAGGCCATTGTCACCCGGCTCGAATCAATAGAGGAGATGGCCGGCGTTGACATCTTGTGTACGGATAAGACCGGAACTCTTACTTTGAACCAGCTTACCTTGGGAGACCCGGTAATCTTCGCGGCCCGCAACCCGGAAGAGTTGATCCTTTATGGGGCTCTGGCTTCTAAAGAGGAGGATCGGGACCCCATCTATTTGGCGGTGTTGGCCGGGTTGAAGGATAAGGAAGCGCTGCAAGGATATACCCAGGTTCAGTTTGTGCCTTTTGACCCGGTCCACAAAAAGACTGAGAGCACCATCAAAGATGCAGAGAATCGAACCTTCAAGGTAACTAAAGGCGCCCCTCAGGTCATCATGGCCCTGTGTGAGCTAGACCAGGAAACTCTTGCTAAGGCTCAGAAAGTGGTAAATGAGTTGGCGGCCAAAGGCTATCGCACCCTCGGAGTAGCTCGCACTGAAGATAGCGTTTCCTGGCAGTTTTTAGGAATTTTGCCACTTTTTGATCCTCCCCGGGAAGATTCCGCAGAGACCATTGCCGACGCCAGGCGGCATGGCATTCAGATCAAGATGGTGACCGGAGACGATGTGGCCATTGCGCGGGAAATCGCCAGCAAACTTGGACTGGACATGGACATCCAGCCTGCCACCCAACTCTTCAAGAAAGGCGTGGATATCGACCACCTGAGCGCCGAGGCCATCACCCAAATCGAAAAAGCCGGCGGCTATGCGAGGGTTTTTCCCGAGCACAAGTATGAAATTGTCCGGGCTCTGCA
>JBEKDQ010000143.1:0-6511 GCA_050014275.1 Desulfobaccales bacterium
GCGCTGCCAGGGCATCAGGAAGGCCAGGTATTGGCCGTCCGGGGAAATCTTGAAGTCGGTCTTCTCCGGATTCCGGAAGAAGTCTTCCATGGGGATCAGTGGCACTTCCCCTTTAAGAGGCCGGGCCGGTTCCCGGCAGCCGGTCACCAGGGCCAGGAGCGGCAGCACTGCAAAATAAGGCCACCAATGGTTGAGCATGGTAGTTCTCCAGGTGGGCCAATGGTTCCCAGGATTAAACCGCCTGGACCGGCAAGGGCATTTCCCTGACTGGCATTGGCCTAATCTTTAAACAGCCCACTTTTTTGAATGCCCCGCACGATATCTGCGGCCAGCAGTTTCGACATAGAGGCTGTGTAATGAGTGGAATCCGTGTAAAAATTCTCTTTCTTACCTTCCTGGATATCGGCACACCAGATAAAGTCAGTTCCCAAAAGGGCTTGTTGGTTGAGCTTCTCCATCCTCTGGTAGGCAAACTTTAAATAATTTACCGGGCCTACCGGGTCCGGTGGGAATAAATGATATTTTAAATCGTACTTATAGGTGGGGGCAGGTTGCCAGACAAAAAGCACCTTTACATCGTAGGCCCTGGCGCAAGCCTCGATAATCTTTTTGTTTTGCATATACCGATTAGTTAGAAAGTCGATTTCCTTAGGGTCATTGTACTTACTGGCATCTTCCTGGAAGGGCTTAGCCGAAGCCATTCTCTGTTCAATACCCTGCCGGATATCGACAAGTATCTTCCAAAGAGAGAGATTTTTTATAAACAGGAAATTTTTTTCCTGGATAAATGAGGATATCTCTTTGGTAAATATTAGCTTATTATCCGGCGTAGTGCAGTCGTTGAGGCCATCGATGAAGATTGCCAAGTCAGGAACAAAGCCAGAGGTCAGGAGGTTTTCAAAGAGAATACGTTCTTGGTTAGAATAATAATGTCCCCTACCATAATTATAAACTTTAACTATTTTGTTGAATGTCCCCTCGCTTAACTTCTGTAAAAATGAGGCGATCGTCTCATTATCCGCAACCCCATAGTTAAAAGTCGTTGATCCTCCAAAAAGAAATATATTGTAAAACTTTTTATCGGGAGGCCATGGACCTTGATTCTCTGTAAATCTGAATCCTGCCTCAGAGACATTTACATATTTTCCATGAAATGGCGCCTCTTTAAATTGTGTAAATTGCTCATAAAAGTACGGTCTTGCCCAGCTTTCTTTCTGTAATTCATTTATTTCTTTATCAGTCAAGTTTGGATAAATTAATTTATAATTGACCTTTTGATATTTAAATTGGATTGGATTATAGTTTCGCTTAATAAAATTGTAGTACATGTAGCTTGAAAAATTTAACAGGCATAAAAAAATTATCAGGTTAAGCACTACTACCGCTAATCCCCGATAAAATTTATAAAATGATTCCAGTCCTTTCATTGTTACCTCAAGGGAAGCACCCAGGCCCAATCTTCTCAGTGATAATATGCTCTGAGAGACCTTGTCTCAAATTAGGCGGCAGGCTTGGCCACCGCAGCCAAAAAATGGTTTTGGAGACCTCTCTGCCGGAGTTTAATGCGAGTAAGCCTCCTCCCTTGATAGGCTATTGCCTTGTAGACGGTATGATAGCACAAATTCGCTGAAAGGGTATTTTTCCTAAAATCTGAGCATACCAAACCCTCAGAACCCGGATACCTCACTGCGATAGAGCTAAAGAACCCCAAACCAATACTGCCCGATAACGCCGCCAGCTAAAATATTTAGGAGATTCGGCTAATTCCTGGCGCCCTGCCCATGAATGGGAGTTTTCTTTGATTTGTCCAAATATTTTGATTAAAATAAAACATTCGGACTGCCGCCGGCCAGCAGGGAGAGCGGTGGTTGCAAGTGAATAATATTTAATCCAGTATCCTGGAGTGAGTGCAGCTCATCGATATGCCGGCAATTTAGGAATTCATTACGGTCACTTCCCACCGGCCAGATTTCCGACGGATCGATTTTTAATTGGAAGGTCATTCCGGTGATGCGCCGTACCAGGTGGCATGACTTCAGAATGGCATTCCGCGCCACTGACTCCGGAGAATCTGGCCTCCTACGATGCAGTGCTCATTGCCACCGACCATACCTGCATCGACTACCGCTGCATCGGCGCCCGGACCGGTTGGTGGTGGATACCCGCAACGTCTTACCCGGAAGGCAAGTTGATGCCGGGGTGATCAAGGCTTAATTCCATTGCCCGATTATCGCCGCAGGATCTATCAGCAGTACTTGGAGGCCGGAGATGTCGCTCCGGCTGGGGAGAAGGCGGAGGAGTTCCGGCGCCGGGGCCCCTATCTGGAGAGGCTGATCCGGGATCACTTCCCGGAAGACCACGAGACCGCCATCCTGGACCTGGGCTGTGGCGCCGGGGCGCTGGAGTATTTTGCCCGCCGGCGGGGATTTGCCAATATGGTTGGCATCGACCGCTCTGCGCAACAGGTGGCGGCGGCCAGAAGCATGGGTCTCACCGGGGTCCGGGAAGGGGAGCTGCTGGCGGTTTTGGAATCACTGGAAGGCGAATCCCAGGGCCTGGTGATCGCCTTCGATGTTTTGGAGCATTTTCGCAAGGATGAGGCCCTGAGATTCATGGACCAGGTAAACCGGGTCCTGGCGCCGGGGGGCAAGGTCATAATCCATACCCCCAACGGCTCCTCGCCGTTCAGCGGCCGGGTCGGGTACCGGGATTTTACCCATGAGATCATCTTTACCCGTGATTCCCTGGGGCAATTATTGGCCTCCTGCGGCTTTTCCCGGACCGAGTGCTACGAGGATCAACCTGTGGTGCATGGGATGGTCAGCGGCCTCCGTTGGCTATTGTGGCGGGTGTTGCGGGGTATCTTAAGGTTTTACCTGGCGGTGGAGACCGGGAGCCTGTCCCGGAAAGAGATCTTGAGCCAGAATCTGCTTTGCGTTGCGGTTAAGTAAATGTGTGGTATTGTTGGCATTTTTTCCTACAAGGACTCCGCCCTCCCGGTAGTTCCGGAAGAAATCCTTAAGATACGCGATGCCATGAAAGTGCGGGGCCCCGATGGCGCCGGCCTGTGGATCTCGGCCGACGGCAGGGCGGCCCTGGCCCAGCGGCGCCTGTCCATCATAGATTTGAGCGAGTCTGGGGCCCAACCCATGGCCACCCCGGACGGTACCCTGCGGGTGGTGTTCAATGGGGAAATCTATAATTACCGGGAATTGCGCCGGGAACTGGAGGGGCAAGGGCATCAATTTTTCTCCGGGAGCGACACCGAGGTCCTGCTTCACTGCTACCGGCAGCACGGCCCGGCCATGGTCCGGCGGCTCCGGGGCATGTATGCCTTCGCCCTCTGGGATGAGGTGGCCAGGAGGGTTGTACTGGCCCGGGACCCCTTCGGCATCAAGCCCCTATACTTCGCCGATGACGGCGCCGCCCTGCGCTTTGCCTCGCAGGTCAAGGCCCTACTGGCAGGCGGCGGCCTAGACACCAGACCGGAGCCCGCCGGTCATGCCGGGTTTTTCCTCTGGGGTTATCTGCCGGAACCTTACACCCTTTACCGGGGGATTCGCTCCCTGGCGCCCGGCACCCTCCTGGTGGTGGAGGCCCAGGGCCGCCCGCGGATCCGCGGGTTTTGCAGCATTATTGAGGAACTGCGGCAGGCCGAGGCCGCGGGGGAAGGGCTGAACTGCGATCCGGAGGAAGTTGGGGCCCGCCTGCGGCAGGCTTTGACGGACAGCGTCAGCCATCACCTCATCGCCGACGTGCCGGTGGGCGTCTTCCTCTCCTCGGGCCTGGATTCCAGCACGGTCCTGGCCCTGGCCTGCCAGTGGGGGGGGCGGCTGAATGCCGTCACGCTGGGATTTCAGGAACTCAAGGGTGGCGTCGCCGATGAGACCCGGTGGGCCGGTGAGATCGCCCGGCGATACGGGGCCTGCCATCATTGCCAATGGATCACCCGGGAGGATTTCCAACAGGATTTTACCAGGATTCTACATAACATGGACCAGCCGTCCGTGGATGGGGTGAACACCTATTTCGTGGCCAAGGCGGCGGCCGCGGCCGGGCTGAAGGCGGCGCTGTCCGGCCTGGGGGGAGACGAACTACTGGGGGGCTACCCCAGCTTCCGGGGGATACCCCGCCTGACCGGGACCCTGGGCTGGATGGGCAGAGTTCCCGGACTGGGGCGGGCCTTCCGGATCATCTCGGCGCCGCTGTTGAAGCGCTTCACTTCTCCCAAATATGCCGGTCTGCTGGAGTATGGCGGCACTTATCCCGGGGCCTACCTGCTGCGAAGGAGCCTCTTCATGCCCTGGGAACTGCCCGAGGTCCTGGACCCGGACCTGGTTCGGGAGGGCTGGCGGGAACTACAGCCTCTGGCCCGCCTGGGGGAGACGGTGCGGGGGCTTAAGGGGACTCATTTGCGGGTCTCCGCCTTGGAAATGGTCTGGTACATGCGGCAGCAGCTCCTGCGGGATGCGGATTGGGCCGGCATGGCCCATTCCCTGGAGATTCGCGTGCCTCTGGTGGACCTGGAGTTGCTGCGCCAGGTGGCGCCGCTGTTGGCCATGAGGGAGCCCCCCACCAAGCTGGACATGGCCAGGACTCCGGAGCAGCCCCTGCCGCAGGAAGTGCTCAACCGGGGCAAGACCGGGTTTTCCATCCCGGTGCCGCAGTGGCTGGCGGAGGCCGAAGACTATAGGGAATTATCCCGGCAACGGGGCCTCAGGGGCTGGGCCCGACTGGTTTATCGCCACCTTACCGGAGGCCCGGCATGAGGATCCTGGCACTGGTCAGTGATGCCTTTGGCGGCCTGGGGGGTATCGCCCAATACAATCGGGACCTGCTCGGCGCCTTGTGCTCCTACCCCGGGGTGACGGAAGTGGTGGCCGCGACCCGGCGCTGTCCGCTACCTTTGGAGTCCTTGCCTCCAAAGCTCATTTATGTCACGAGCGGCATAAGCGGCAAACTCTGGTATCTCTTGGCGGTGCTCCGCTGCCTGTTGACCAGCGGGAAATATGATTTAATCTGTTGCGGCCATCTTTTCCTGCTGCCCCTGGCCTATCTGGCCAAATGGAAAACCGGGGCCCCCCTGGCGGTTTTTATTTTCGGCCTGGACGCCTGGCAGCCTCCCCGGAGCGTTCTGGCCGCCAGGTTCGCCGCCAAGGTTGACGCGGTGATTTCCATCAGCGAGGTGACCACGGAGCGGTTCCTGGCCTGGGCCAAGCTCCCGCGGGACAGGGTATTTCTACTGCCCAATGCGGTGGCGCGGCAGTATTACGGGGTGGGGGGCAAGAACCCCGATTTGCTGCAGCGTTACGGCCTGGCTGGCAAGACCGTATTGCTCACCGTAAGCCGCCTGTGCGCCACGGACAACTACAAGGGAATCGATGAAGTCCTCGGGCTGATGCCGGCGCTGGCGGCGAAGGTTCCGGAGATTGCTTATCTCATCGTGGGGGACGGCGACGACCGGGAGCGACTGCAAGCCAAGGCGAGGTCCTTGGGAGTGGCCGACCGGCTGGTTTTTGCCGGCTTCATTCCCGAAAATGAGAAGCCGGACCATTACCGCCTGGCGGATGCTTACGTCATGCCTGGTTGGGGTGAGGGTTTCGGCTTCGTCTATCTGGAAGCCATGGCCTGCGGCATTCCGGTTTTGGGGAGCAAGCTGGACGGCAGCCGGGAGGCCCTGCGAAACGGCGCCCTGGGGATTCTGGTTGACCCTCATGACCCGGATGAGTTACTTTGGGGCATCCTGGAGGCGCTCAACCGGCCCAGGGGGATCATTCCCCCGGGCTTGAGCCATTTCTCCCTGGAAAACTTCACCCGGCGGTGCCATGAGATTGTCCGGCGCATCATGGCAAAAGGATGACGAGCCCATGAAAAAGGCGTTTATCTGCGGGATTTCCGGCCAGGACGGCGCCTACCTGGCGGAGTTCCTGTTGAGCCGGGGCTATCGGGTGGCGGGGAGCTCCCGGGATGCCCAGGTCTCTCCCTTTGTCAATCTGGAACGGCTAAACCTGCGACGCCGGCTAGAAGTGGAATCGGTGGCCCTGACGGATTTCCGCAGCGTCCTCCAGGCCCTTATCAAGGCGGAGGCGGACGAGGTCTATAACCTGGCGGGCCAGAGTTCGGTGGCCCTGTCTTTCCAGCAGCCGGTGGAGACCATGGAAAGCATCGGCATCGGCACCTTGAACCTGCTGGAGGCCATCCGCTTCCTGGGAAGGCCGATTAAGCTGTATAATGCTTGCTCCGGCGAATGTTTCGGGGATATTACCGACGCCGCCGATGAAACGACCCCGTTTCGGCCCCGGAGCCCCTATGCGGTGGCCAAGGCCGCGGCCTTTTGGGAAGTGGCCAATTATCGGGAGGCCTACCGGCTCTTTGCCTGCTCCGGCATCCTGTTTAACCACGAATCGCCCCTGCGGCCGGAGCGGTTCGTCACCAAGAAGATCGTCGCCACGGCCTGCCGCATCGCCGCGGGCAGCCCGGAGAAGTTGCATCTGGGCAACATCGCCATCCA
>JBEKDQ010000144.1:0-6441 GCA_050014275.1 Desulfobaccales bacterium
CTGAAGAGGTCGGCGCCCACCAGCTTCCTGGCCATCTCCAGATTATGGCAGGTAATCCCCAGGTGCCGAATCTTGCCGGCTTCCCTGGCCCGCAGGGCGGCTTCCAGGGCGCCGTCTTTGGCGGACAGGGCCTGAAAATCCTGCTCTTGAGAGACCTGGTGCAATTGAAACAAATCCAGGTAATCGGTTTTTAGGAGCCGCAGACTCTGCTCCAGGTCTCCTTCCAGCCCCAGCCGGTCCCGTTTAATACTCTTGGTGGCCAGGACCACTTGCGGCCGCAGGCCCTGAAAGGCTCGCCCGATCTTCTCTTCGCTGTCCAGATAGACATTGGCGGTGTCGAACAGGGTGATGCCCCGTTCCTGAGCCCGGCGCAGCACCCGGATGGCTTCGCCCATGCTCAGGCGAATGATAGGGATGCAGCCGAAGTCGACCTCGGAAACCTCCAGTCCGGTTTTCCCTAAGAGGCGATGGCGCATGGATTTGCTCCCCCTCATCATAGGATGGATGGCTTTAGGGCGTCCTATCCCCGGATTTTGGATTTCCCCTTATCATACAGCTCGTGGCTCATTCTTTCAATGGTGCGCGGGTCCGAAGGAGCAGCGCTCAGTTATTGAGAGGAAACCTCAACGAAGGTTGACAATGAGGCACCTCCGCCCGGGAAGATCATCAGCATGATAGCTACTACAGCCATTCCGGAAAGATGTGATATACTTACATCGATTTATCCATATGTCAAAGATAAAGGAGAATTTTCATGGCAATGGAGATCCTGAAATAAGTAATGATCGTCAATCGGAAAATCGTGATAACCGGTAGTTTTAATTTCACTCGGGCTGCTGAAGAAAATAATGCAGAAAATGTCTTGATTATTCGATCTAAAGAGCTGGCCAGAGAATATTTGGAGAATTGGGAGAAGCATAGGGCGCATTCGGAGGGATATATTGGAAGGTAGGATATCGAGAATTTGCGGAAAATTTATTTTTAAACGAAATCTAATGCTATCATGCCGTCGACGAGAGGTTAAGGAAACCCAAATGAGCTTATCAGTAGGTCTTATTCACCTGAAAATTGGCCATAACCCACCCTTCTCATGAGGTAACCCTTCGCCATGGTTCACGACTTCCTGGGTCCTATCTGGTCCGTTTTTATCACCAACCTTGTTTCTCTTTTCGTGATTATCGACCCGCTGGGCAATGTCTTTCCCTATCTGGCCTTGACCGCAGGGCTTCCTCCCGCCGACACTCGGAAGGTGCCCGCCAAGGCCTGCCTCTATTCCTTCATCATTCTGGCCGTCTTTGCCCTGGTGGGCCGTTTTATCATCGCCTTCTTCGGCATCAGCCTGGCGGCCTTTCAGATCGCCGGCGGCTTCATCCTCTTTCGCATCTCCATCGACATGATCCAGGGGCGGGGCCACTTCAACCGCCTGGACACCTCTTCCAGTCTAAAGGCCGAAGAATATGGGGATATCGCCCTGGTGCCCTTGGCCTCACCGCTCCTGGCCGGCCCCGGCTCCATCACGACCGTCCTGGTCCTCACCAGTCGGGCCAGCAACCCGATGGAAAGCCTTTCCATCTTAGCAGCGGCGGTTATTATCCTGGTGGTCGCCTATCTCTGCTTCATTTATGCCGACAAGATCCTGGCCCTGATCAAGGGAACCAGCCTTCGCCTGCTGACTCGCATCATGGGGCTGATCCTGACCGCCCTGGCGGTGCAGTTCATCATCCAGGGCCTGAAGAGCGCCTTTCCCCTGCTGGCTCAATAACAGTCCACCGGATCGATCTTCCGCATCGCCGACCAATGAAAAAAGAGGTTGCTGGGCAGCCCCTGGAAGGGGGGATCAAAAAGATCGGCCAGGGCAAAATCTAATCTGATTAATATCTCTTGGCCCTAAAACTTCCCTCCCTTGATTGAGGGACTTTAATACCCTTGGAACTTAGGTTTTCACTTGATTTAATGCCATTGGTAAAAGGGGGGACCCTGTGTGTCCGGCTGCAGTCATGGCACACCTGGACCGCACCTCTTAGAGATTCTTCTACTTTTGCCGGCATCTTTGGTATGATGCTTTCAACGGGCCCCAATCCCTCGACCTCTCTCCCAGGATTTTATGGCTCCAATTCCCCTAATGGTGATCGCTCCCCTGGAGGACGAGGTCCGCCATCTGCGTTTGCGGCTGCAAAACCAGTCCCGCCTGGACCCGGGCGGCCGCCTGACCCTGGGGGCCTGGGGCCGCCTGCCCTTGCTGCTGGTGCGCACCGGGGTGGGCGCCGCCGCCATGGTCCGTACCCTGAGCCGCGCCCTGGAGCATAGTTATCCCGGTCTTTGCCTGCTGCTGGGCTATGGCGGCGGGATTCTCCCAGAATTGCGCTCCGGAGACCTGGTGATCGCCACGGACCTCATTGATTTTCAGCAGGAGCTGGTCTTTAGGGTGGCGCTGGAGATGGTGGCCAGGGCCGCAAGGATTCTCGGGCAAACAGGCCTCCCCGGCCGCTTGGGTTCCCTGGTTAGTGTGCCCCAGGCCGCCCTGACCCCCGGGGACAAGGCCGCCGCCGGGCCGCGGCCCGGGGCCCTGGCCCTGGACCTGGAGAGCGCCGCCTTCGCCCAGGTATGCCGGGCCGCCGCCCTCCCCTTTCTGGTGGTGCGGGCCATCCTGGATCCCCTTAACCTGTCCCTCCCGCAGCCGACTGGCGGTTCCCAAACCCGGATAAAAATTTCCTGGAAAACCCCGCCCCTCCGGGAATTTGCCGACCGGGCCCGGGCCAGCCTGACGGCTTTCGCGATCGCCTGGCTGGATGATATGGCCGGGAACTGGGACAAGCGCCTTTAAGTAGCATGAGCGCAGCAAACCGCTCTAAAAAGGGCAACCCAGAGGACCCTCCCTACCATTCTAAACAGGATACTTTCCAAATTCGCCGATTTTGGGTAAATTTATCCTTATGGGGCTGCCTTTTAATCCCTCACTCTCTCATGATCGAATCTGAGCAAGGCGCCGGCTCACTAACACCAAAGCAATCAAGACCTTAAGCGGGTGCTTAGATGAAGAGACCAGGACCGACCAGGGAAGAATTGTTGCGGCGAGTGGGCGAGCTGGAGCAGCGCCTCCAGGAGGCGGAAGCGACCATCGCCGCCCGGAGCGCCGCCACCGCGGACTCTCCCCCCCCCCACCTCCAAGAATCCCGAGCTGCCTGGGAAAGTTCACAATCCCTGCTGGAGGAACTGGCCGCGGCCAACGAAGAGTTGCGAATCCAGGCCGGGGAATCCCAGGCGCAAGCCGAAGAACTGGTGGCCCAGGCCGAGGAACTGGAGATGCAGCGGGATGAGTTGCAGTTTGTGAACCGGGAGCTGGAGGGCGAGCGGGCCCTGTTGCGTACGGTGCTGGAGCAGATGCCAGCAGGGCTGATCATCGCCGCTCCTTCCGGAAAGCTGCTCCTGGGCAATCCGCAGATGGAAGCCATCCTGGGCCGGCCGCTATCCCAGGACGATTGCCTGGAACATTATGCCCTGTTCCTGGGCCGCCATGGCGAGGGCAGCCCTTTGGCCAGGGAGGATTATCCCCTGGCATGTTGCCTTACCCGGGGAGAGCGGGTTTCCGAAGAGGACCTCGAATTCCTCCGGAGCGACGGTTCCCTGGGGGTGGTCCGGGTGAACGCCGCGCCGGTGCGCAACCGCCAGGGGGAAATCATCGCCGGGGTGGCCACCTACCGTGACGTCACCGGCCGCAAGCAGCGGGAACGCGAGATCCAGCGCCTGGCCTCTTTTCCCCAATTGAATCCCAATCCCATCCTGGAGGTGGATACCTCCGGCCGCATCACCTATTTCAACCAGGCGGCCCGGGAGGTCGTGGCCGGGTTAGGACCGCCGGCTAAATTGAGTGACCTCCTGCCCGCCGACCTTAAGCAAATATTACTGGACATAAAACGAACCGGACAGGCCAATTTTCAGCGGGAGGTGCAAGTCAAGGACGCGGTTTATCTCCAGAGCATCTCCTGCGTCGAGCCATTTCAGACCATCCGCCTCTATGGCGTCGACATCAGCAAGCGCAAACGTAGCGAGGCAGGTGTGCTCCAGGCCAATGAGGAGTGGGAGCGCACCTTTGAGGCGGTGCCGGACCTGATCGCCATCCTGGACACCGACCACCATCTGGTCCGGGTCAACCGGGCCATGGCCGCGGCCCTGGGAGAGGAGCCCCAGGAATTGGCGGGTAAGCCCTGCTATGAATTAATACACCGTAGCACTTGTCCCCCGGATGTTTGCCCTCATAGTCTGCTGTTGCAAGACGGCCAGGGGCATACCGCCGAGATCCGTGAATTTGATCGGGATTTCCTGGTGACCACCTCGCCCCTGGTGGACGATAAAGGGCAGCTTATGGGCTGCGTCCACGTGGCCCGGGACATCACCGAGCGCAAACGGGCCGAGGAGGCCCTGAGCCGGCTAAATGAGGAGCTGGAGCAGCGGGTCCAGGAGCGCACCGGTGAGCTGCGGCAGGCGGTGGCGCAATTGCGGGAGGAAGTGATCCAGCGCCAGGAGGCCGAGGAAGATGTTAGAGTCGAGCGACAGCGTTTTTATCAAGTCCTGGATCGGATGCCGGCCATGGTGATGCTGGTTTCCGCTGATTGTAAATTAACGTACGTCAACCAGGAATTAATCCGGCGCTACGGTGAGCCGGGATTTCGGCATTGCTATGAATTTTTCTTCGGCCTCGACGCTCCCTGCGAGAGCTGCAAGACCTTGCCGGTGATTCAGGCGCAAACCCCGGTGGATTGGGAATGGCAAGGTCCGGACGGCAAATATTATCATGCCTATGATTATCCCTTCGTCGACGTGGATGGCTCTCACTTAGTCCTCTCGATGAAAGTGGATATCACGGCTCGCAAGGCGGCGGAAGAGGAAGTGAGGAAACTGAACCAGGAACTGGAAGACCGGGTCAAGGAGCGCACCGTCCAGTTGCTGGCGGCCAACCGGGAGATGGAGGCCTTCGCCTATTCCGTGTCTCACGACCTCAAGGCCCCTATCCGGGCCATCGACGGCTTCTCCCGCATGCTGATGCTGGAACACGCCGCCCGACTGGATGGCGAAGGCCTGCGGCTGCTGGAGGTGGTCCGCCGGAATACCGCCTTCATGGCCCACCTCATAGATGACCTGTTGGCCCTTTCCCGGCTGGGACGCCACGAGGTCCGGAAAGCCCACATCGACCTGACGCCTGTGGTCACCGGGCTCATCAAGGAACTCCGGGCGGCGGAGCCGGATCGACCCCTGGAGCTGAAGATTAAGGAGCTGCCGCCAGCCTTCGGGGACGCTTCCCTGCTGAGGCAGGTCCTGGCCAATTTGCTGGCCAACGCCTTCAAGTTTACCCGGCTCAAGGAAAAAGCCATTATCGAAGTGGGGGGCGAGAGCGTTGCCGGCGAAACCATTTATTATGTTAAAGACAACGGTATCGGCTTTGATATGCGCTACCGGGATAAGTTGTTTGGAGTCTTTCAGCGGCTGCACCCCATCGGTGAATTTGAAGGCACCGGCGTGGGCCTGGCCATCGTCCAGCGGATTTTACAACGCCACGATGGACGGGTATGGGCCGAAGGGAAGGTCAATGAGGGCGCCACCTTCTTCTTCGCCTTGCCTGCCGAGGCGGATAACCCTTAGCCGGGGAGGGCGCGGCCGGCGCATCGGATCAGGCGCCTGCGAGGCGCCAGGGCGGCAAATACACTCTGGGGGGGAGTGGATACCACCCTTTTTTTTAGATTCAGGCAGCAGGCCAGCACAGGTAGAATAGGCGTCTCGCCGGTGCAGGGAATTGGGGGTTTAATTCACACAGGCCAGATACCTAGGCGTCTTCCTGGCCGCCGGGGTCATTAAGGGTGGGCCCAGTGGGGCGGGCCTCCGTGCCTGGTGGGGGCGGGCCTCCGTGCCCGCCGCCTTGGGCAGGCAGAGACGCCTGCCCCTCCGTCTGCCGTCTCGCCCGCCATCCCTAAGCAGCCGGGACTCTACTATCCAGCCGGAAAGGCATCTGCACCGGGCGGAGGTTCCTTGTTCCCTCCCCCTGAGAGGGAGGAGGGTTAGGGACGGGGTGGCAAGTCTTTTATTTTGGCTTTAACTTTGAACCTTGAACTTTGAACTAAAATAGCCGGGGGTGGCATATCACTATTTTAGAATCAGCCCAGCGCCAGGCGGTCCTCTGCGAGGCGGAATCCTGGATCGGCGCGCCCTGTAAATCATGAAAATGTAGCGCCGCCCGCGGCGGCGCGGGAACCGGCTGCCAGAGGGTGGATATTCCGCATACTCAGAAAATGTACAAGGCAGTCATTCATGAGCCTTCGGCTCACCCATAAATTATGAAAAGTTTGAGCCAGTATGCTAATCTGGTTTCGCCAACGATGGCTGAAGGTCGTGTTTCTGTGATGCTGCGAGCTCGCAAGGCAGTCTGACCTGGACATCGCCACGAACCCT
>JBEKDQ010000145.1:0-6399 GCA_050014275.1 Desulfobaccales bacterium
AAATATATCATCAAACTCATAACCTTACTCGGACCCTTTGTCGAACCAAAAATGTGTTACCTATGTCCCCGAACGGTTGTTACCCATCTCCCCGGTCCAAACACCCCCAAGGGGGGAGAGGGAAATACCTTGTAAATTCCATGAATTGATTGGCTAGTGGGCATACCTAAGTTCAAACAATTCTCTGCTGCCTGCCTTGTAGCAAAAACCTTGCCGGACACTACTGCTTTAGGCCCCGATTTCGGGCTTCGGGATTCGAGCCGGGATTTTTTTGTGAGGGCAGGGGTCTAAGGCCTCAAAAGCGGACAAGGCCCAAGACACCGATGACGATCAGATAAATGGCGACGATAAAATTGAGCAGCCGCGGGAATACCAGTATGAGGATACCGGCTATCAAGGCCACTATGGGTTGGATATGGATCAGCATCATCATCTTTTCCTTTCAGCAAGAAATGGGAGAGAAAAGCTCTCCGGCCTCCCTCAAGCATAATCGAAGGTCAGGTCGGCCTCCGCACCGCAGCGGTTGCAGACCAGGGTGCGCTGCCGCTGCTTCCCGGGTTCCCCAGTCGGGAGGCCGGTTTCCTTAATCTCCTCGCACTTGATGGTCATCTCGGCTTCATTGCCGCACTTTTCACAAAAACATACCACCTTCTGGGGCTCCATTGGCGTCTCCTAAAGTTTGCCCTGGGCTACAAGGGCCGGCAAGTCCTCTCCCGGCCCCCGGGTTAAAAATAAGAACTCAGGCCCCGTTTGTAAAGCCGGGCCGGCCAGGAAATTAGAGCTGGGCCGCGCCTTGGGGAACTTCGCAGCGGGAGTCCCCCATTTGGCTTTTCCCGGAGGTATCATTCGCTTATTCAGCCTGGTGGCGCGCCGCCACAAAAAAATCGCCGGTTCCGGCACTGCCGGACCGGCGATCATCCAGGTAATCCTTCCAGATGGGCTTAACGGGTGAGCCAGCGGTCGTTGCGCACCGTGAGGAAGGCGTATGCCTGGACCCAGTTGAGGAAGAAGAAGGCAAAGTAGGAGTAGAGGATACCGTAAATGAATTCCATATCCCTTTCCTGATGGATGTAATAGTACATCCACACCAGGGTGAGAACTCCCAGCCCGGCGAAGAATTTCACCATGACGATGGGGTAGATGAAAAAGGAAAGCAGCAGCATCCCCAGAAAGAGGTAGATGAGAGGGAACTCGATCTGAGTGATGAAGAAGTCGACAATGGGCAGAAACCAGTGCTGTTTCCGGTAGTTGCTAAAGATGAACTTGAGCTGCACCCAGGTTTCCCGGAAGTTGGTGCGGTCCCAACGCAGATACATGCGGCACAGGCCCAGGTAAGTTTCCGGGACCACGGTGTGGACCAGGGCGCTGCGCTGGTAAACGGTGAAATATCCCTGGCGTAACACGAAATTGGTGAGGGCGCGATCTTCGCCGATTTTGGCGGGCAGTCCCATGAAGGTCTGCCGCCGCCATTTTCCCAGGATGGGTCTTAAGACCTGGGCCCGATAAGCGGACAAGGCCCCGGGGGTGCAGGTGACGCAGCCGTACATGGACTGGGAGGCCCGCAAGAAGTCGAAGGCCAGGACGAAGCGCACTGCCAGCATCCGGGCCATGAGGCAGCGGGCCCGGTTGAGGACCTTGACGTTGCCTGCCACCGCCCCCACCTGGGGATCCCGGAGCATGGGAGCGATTACCTGCCTCACCGTGTCGGGTCTGATGATACTATCGGAGTCAATGGTTACAAAGAATTCTCCTCGGCCCCGGGTGAAGCCGGCATAGAGCGCCTCTTTCTTGCCACGGTTCTTGGGGAAGTGGATGGCCTTGATGAGCCCGGGGTGACGCTGCCGGGCCCGGTCGAGGTAAGTCCAGGTGTTGTCCGTGGAGCCGTCATCGATGCAGATGATCTCCAGGCAGTCCACCGGGTAGTCCGAGGCGGCGGCGGCATAAACGGCCTTTTCCACCATGGCTCCTTCATTATAAGCGGGAATGATGATGGTCACCCGGGGGAGCGGGCCGCTGGGCAGCGGGTAGGGTTTATAGCGCCACCAGAGGACGGTGCGCACTAATTGGAAGCCCAGATAGGCCAGGGTAAAGCAGGCCTCCAGGGCCATGAGGGGGGAACCGTAGCTCTTGCGGCTGAGGAGCTGCAGATAACCGTTGAAAGAGCCGACCTTGATGGCGACCACCAAACAGACCGACAAGATTAAAGGGATCAGGATCTTGAGGAGCAAATCCAATGTCTGGATCCGCTGTTCTTCCTGGGACCGCCATTTTCCCTGGATCCAGGGGGCGGAAACGGTGACGCTGGGCATCTTGCTTAACCTCGCTTGAGAATGCAAACCACTATTCTTTATGCAAGGGACTTGCCAAAAATTCAGGAAAAACCTTGTGAATAACTAATTGAATATACACAGAAATTAAATCAGAGCAAATTGTCCCCGGCTGGCGGCAGCCAAAATTTCTCTACTTGAGATTTGGTCCCGCAGACATGATAAATTTTTCTCAAAGTGATAATTGAGTCCGGGGAGGTACAAGAAATCCCCGAACCGAACAGAGGTAAGAGAGAGCCTGAGCCTGGGGCCCGAGGGGCCCGGGTATAATAATTTTTCCTGGAAAGGCGGAAGCCGTGAGCCCCCGGCGGGACCTACGGGAGGGAAGGTTCTTAAAGCCGCGGTTTTCCGGAGTTCACTTCTTCCTGATCTTGTGATAAATAGTTATCGAGCCGGGGCGGCTCACCCGGATTTCCACCCCACAGGGAGCGATATGGAAGGCAAACAGGCGCCTCCTTCGGAGGAGGCAGGTGGGCTGAAACTGTGCGAATTGGGGCAGCTTTGCGTCGTCCCGGCCGGCACCCGCATCGTCAGCCAGGGGGAAACGCCGGAGTTCTTCTATATAATCAAGTCCGGCCGGTTGCAGGTCTTTCGGGAGACCGCGGACCACATCCGCACCCCCTTGACGGAATTGGGCCCCGGCGCTTATTTCGGCGAAGTGGCCCTGGTTACCGCCCAACCCCGCACCGCCTCGGTGGAATCCTTGGAAGAATCGAGCCTCATCAAGGTCTCCAAAGAGGAGTTCGACCGCCTCCTGGACCACAACCCGCAGCTAGCGCGCAACATCATCCAGCAGTTGTCCTCCTGGCTGCTGAGCGCGGACGGTCGCCTGGAGCACGAGGTGGTGCACCAGGTGAAGCTGCGGCAGATCTCCTGGTTCGACTATCTCCTCATGTTGGGCTTGAGCCTCTTCCTGGCCCTGGTGGTCAATATTTACAACGACAATGGGATTCCCCTGATTTACGGTTGGGGCGAAAAAAACGCGGTTCCCGAAATCGGCCTGGGCCGGGCCCTGGAAATGTACCAAAAAAACGAGGCCATCTTCGTAGACGCCCGGAAGAGCCCATTTTTTGACCAGCAACACATCAAGGGCGCCATGAACCTGCCGGAGATCCTGTTCGATGTGATGTATCCCCTGTTTCAGTTCACGGTGGCGCAAACGGAGGGGGCCAGGGACAAGCCCTTCATCGTCTATGGCGGCTCTTTCAGCCGGCGGTTCGACGTGGAACTGGCCCGCCTGCTTAGGAACAGGGGGACTGAGCGGGTAATGGTGCTGCGAGACTATCAGGGCTGGCCTAAGGTCTTTCCCCTGGAGGAGAAAGAATCCAAGGAAACCGCCAGCGCGCCGCTGGGTCTGCCGGGTTACCTCGAATGGCTGCCGGTGGGTATCTTCCTGCTTATTTTGATTCCTCCCATCCGCCGCAGCCCCTACCTTTCGGTGGCCTGCCGGCTGGTCCTGGGGGCTATCTTTATGACCTACGCCCTGAGCAAGATTATGCACCCGGCAGTCTTCGCCTTGAATGTAGTGGATTTTGGGTTGATGCCCTCCTGGGGGGTGAACCTGTGGGCCCTGGCGCTGCCGTGGGCGGAACTGGTGGTGGGAATGTTTCTCATCCTGGGCATCCGCACCAGGGCCGCGGCCACCCTGATCGCGGCCATGAGCCTCATCTTCATCGTGGGTCTGGTCCATGCCATCTATCTTCATCTGCCCATCAACTGTGGCTGTGTCGGGGAAGTGGGAGAACCGGTGACCTGGTGGAAGGTTCTCAAGGATACCGCGATGCTGGTCATGTGCATCCAAATTTTCCTCTACGATCGCTTCCTGGTATTGGATCGGGGAGGCTTCATCCTTCGGGATAGTCCGATATGAACAGAGATTTTCTGAAGTTGGCCGCGGTCCTTGGTCTGATCCTGGTGGGGCTGGCCCTTTCCGGTTGCGGGGAGGCACGCTCCCGCTTCGCCGGCGCCTATCGCTCCGTGAACCCCATCGCCGGAAAAAATTACATCGATCTGGACCTCGAAGAGAATGGTAAGGGGACCTGGACGCTGGCCGAAAAGGCCACGGAGTTCACCTGGGTAGTGAAAGGCGGCAAGATCTGGATTTATTTCAAAACCGGCGCCATCATCATCATTACCCCCAGCGAAGGTGGCAAAGAATTGTCGGCGGACATGACCGGCGAATGGCACCCCGGTTGTCCCCCCAATTCCTGTGTTATCTTTAAACGGGTCTCGGAAGGAGGATAAGATTATTACCGGAGAGCAGATTTTCTGCCGGGCAGCGGGCCGCAGCCCATATAACACAGCCCGGTTGCGGTTGTGGTGGTTTTGCCTGGTTTGCCTGATTTGTTGGCAGCCGTCAACGGGCTGGGGCGACTCCGGGGTAGAAGTGCGGCGTTTGGGATTGAGCAAGGTCGGGGAAACCACCTTGTTGACCATCATTTTGAACCGGCCCGCCGAGCCCCGGATCGTTGCCGTCCAAACCCCGGGCAAACCCCAACTGGTGGTGGAATTTCCCCAGGCCCGGATGGGACGCCTTCCGGCTCGCCTGAATGGTGACGATCTCATCGTGGAGCAGGTGCAAACCCAGGCCACCGAGGGCGGAGTCCGCATCATCCTGGATTTGTATCCGGACCGGCCTTATATTTATTGGCGCCGGAGCCAAGCCGGCATCGGGGGCCAAAGCCTCTACCTCCTGGGCTTTAAGCCCGATAATTCGGCTCCCGCCCAGGCGCAGCTCCCGCCGCCGGCCCCCAACCAACCAGAAAGCCCGCCGGTAACCACCAGAGAACCGGAAGGGGAAACCCCGCCACCGCCCACCTCAAATCAACAGGCGCCGCCCACCGTAAACGTGGTTCCCGGCAGTTTTGACGAGCTGAAGAGCCTGCTGCCCAAGGCCGGGGGGTTGCTGCAAAGCCTGGAAAACGACGGTTGGACCATCTCCGAATCCCATACCTATGATCGCCCGGGCACGCGCTTCAGCCGGGACTTCGCCCTGTCCAACCCGAAGTACCGGGAGCTGGCGGTGAAGATCCTCTACCTGCCCGCCGATGCGCCAGGCACCCCCAATATCGGCATCATCGATTTAACCACCGATAATCTGCAGGATGAGACCGCTTCCAAGTATCAGGAGTTGCGCCATTGGGATTTCACCAGGATTAAGAGGCACTATGAGGATATCGGCGATTTCTTCGAAGATGCCTTGAAACCCCTGAGGCTGAAGCTGCGGGAAGAAACCAAGTCCCTGGCCCTTAGCGATGAGGTGGTGTTTCAGAACTTCCTGAAGGCCGCCTCCCCCGGGAACCCCCAGGTGGCTGACAAGGTCATGGCCCACGTGCGGGAGAAAGTGAATCCGAGGTTCGAAGGGGTGCAATATACCATTTCCGAAAACCCCCTGATCATTCTCAATCAGGTGGATTTCCTTTATGTGAAGGTCTTCTATCTGGATTCGCCCTAAGGAGGTGGACCGTGGCCAAGGAGATCACTATTTTCGGCAAACAGACATGACCCTTCACCGCCAAGGCCCGGGAGGCCAAAAGGGGAGAGGGTTTCACCATCAACTTTCGGGATGTCATTCAGGATGACCGGGCCATGGCGGAGATGTTGCGCCTCACCCCGGGAGAGCGCCAGGTGCCGGTGCTGGTGGAAGGCGGCCGGGTGAGCATCGGTTTCGGCGGCTCCTGAAAGGTTTGAGTCACCCGCGGTCGCGGGGATGAGCACAACTTAGATAAGCCAGGGGTTTCGGCCCCTCAGGGCCGGAAGGGGGCGTTAGCGCTGCTCCTCCCGGGCCTTATTTTGGGTTTTCGTTTTTCGGAGAACAGGTCCCGTTGCCTGTCTGCGGGGGCGGCCCGGCGGGCCGCCCACCCGCGTATTACAATGCAGAACCTAAAAGCCTTTCCCAAACCAGGTTGCCTGACCGTTTAAATCCCAGATTTTTAAACGGCCTCGGGTAACTCCTGCTTCGAAAAGTTCCTCATGCGGCTTCCAGGGTTACTTGGTAGCCTAGGTCTTTAATGCGTTTGAGAAGGAAAGGGAGCAGCCGGTTTTTGTTGAGCTTATCAAAGTAGTCGCCGCC
>JBEKDQ010000146.1:0-6364 GCA_050014275.1 Desulfobaccales bacterium
GGGATCGCTTCCAGTTCGTGGGCAACGCCTCCCTCCAGGGCGCCTCCTTGCTGGCCTTCTCCCTGGACTTGATGGAGGAGGAGCGCCGGGTAGCGAATATGATGACCAACTTCGAACTCTCCGAGACCCCGGGCTACATGAACCAGTATATCGCCGCCCTCTTCCTGCCCCATACCCAGATAGAATTATTCCCCACAGTCACCGAACGACTCCAGGGGATTAAGGGCTGAAACAGCAAGGGGGGCCCCCACTCACCGCGCCCCGGACTCGCTCTGGCGCACGCTGAGGCGCGCCTAAGTCTGCTAATCCCCGTAAACCACTAGGAGCCGCCGCAAGGCGGCGAAGCCTCCCCCTTTAGAAACCCTGCGCCTGCGCTTTGTGAGCCAGCAATAAAAGCGGAAGCCACCCGTAGGGGCGACAGTGGCACAGGCTTCCAGCCTGTGATTGGGTCGCCCCCCGGGGCCCATCAGCAGAAATTCTCCATGAAAGAGTTCCAGCAGAGATCGCAAACTCTTTCCCAAATAGAGCAAGGTCCCGCCGGCAAATCATCCGCTTGCTCCAGCGCCCCTTCGGGTGGGGGGCGGGGCTTCTTACTCAAGTTTCGCTCCCTGAATAGACACGGGCGGGACGCCTAGGCTACCTAAATTTGGTAGCCCAGGCCTCTGGCCTGTGTAATCAGTTATAAAAGGGAGAATGAAAGGGATTCCAGCTTCATCCACTCTCCCACAAGGGTGAGGGTGAGGGGGAATTTAATCTCTTTTCCACTCCCACTAATATTTGGTGCGAAACTTGACTTCTTAATAATTTATTGTTGACAAATCCGGTTTTCCCATGGCAAAGTGAGCAAGCTTCGCCCGTCGAGGGAAACCCACGGGCGGCGTTTGGTTTTGTCTGGTTAAAAATAAACAATATTGTTAACAAAATTGGAGAGGAAATGGATCATCCGATAAATTCAGGGGATACCGCCTGGCTCCTGACGTGCTGCTCCCTGGTGCTCCTGATGACCCCGGCCCTGGCCTTGTTTTACGGGGGCATGGTGCGGCGGAAAAACGTCCTTTCCACCCTGACCCTGAGCTTCGCCTTCATGCTCCTGGTGGGAGTGCAATGGGTGCTGTACGGTTACTCCCTGGCCTTTGGGCGGGATATCGGGGGGCTTATCGGCGGCCTCAACTACCTGGGGTTGGCCGGGGTGGGCGCGTCCCCCAATCCTGATTACGCCAAGACCATCCCCCATGGGCTCTTCGCCGCCTTCCAAATGATGTTCGCGGTGATCACTCCGGCCCTGATCACCGGAGCCTTCGTGGAGCGGGTGCGTTTCAAGTCCTTCCTGCTTTTTGGCCTCATCTGGGTCACCCTGGTCTATGACCCCCTGGCCCACTGGGTCTGGGGCAAAGGCGGGTGGCTCAATTCACTGGGGGTCCTGGACTTCGCCGGCGGTACGGTGGTGCATGTCGCGGCGGGCTATTCGGCCCTGGCCTTTGCCCTGGTGATCGGCCCCCGCAAGGAGTTCGGCAAGTTCCCCATGGAGCCCCACAACATCACCCTCACCATCCTGGGGGCCGGACTCCTATGGGTGGGCTGGTTCGGATTCAATGCCGGCAGCGCCCTGGCAGCCAACGGGGTAGCGGTGAACGCCCTGTTGACCACCAATACCGCGGCGGCCACCGCGGGTTTGGTCTGGATGATCCTGGGATGGCTGGACGGCCGGCCCAGCCCTTTGGGAATCGCCACCGGCATGGTGGTGGGCCTGGCCGCGGTGACCCCGGCCTCGGGGTTTGTGTCTCCCCGGGCCGCCCTGGTCATCGGCGCAGTGGCGGCGCCCCTCTGCTACTATGCCATCCGCTTCCGCCAGAACCGCTCGTGGGATGAATCCATGGACGTCTGGGCCTGCCACGGCATGGCCAGCAGTTGGGGAATGATCGCCACCGGGCTCTTTGCCACCCTGGAGGTGAACGCGGCCGGGGCTAACGGCCTGTTTTTCGGCAACCCGGCCCAACTGGCTTTGCAGGCGCTGGCTACGGTAGTCACCATGGCCTTCGCCTTCGGGGTGACCTTCGGGGTGGCTAAAATCCTGGATATGAGCATCGGCCTCAAGGTTTCCCCCATGGAAGAGGAGGTGGGCCTGGATATCAGCACCCACGGCGAGCGGGCCTATTCTTAAGAGCGCTCAGCTAAATAACCATTTTCTTTGCTGAAGACTGTCTTCTTAAGCTGAAAGCCATTCCAGAGCAGCCGTTCATGGGCCTTTGGCCCACCCCTAAATTATGAGAGGACCGGTGGGGCGGGCGTCTCGCCCGCCACTCAGTCCGCACAGGCGAGATGCCTGTGCCACCAATTATTTACAACTTTTAAGGCAGAGATAATCCCTCCTCGGGTAACGCTGATCCCCAATGAGAGAGAACGGAAAATGCTAAAAAAGATCGAAGCCATCATTCGGGAAGGCAAGCTCAACGATGTCAAGGAGGCCCTGAAGGAAATGGGCATCGTGGGCTTGAACCTCTTCGAGATTCGCGGCCACGGCCGCCAGGGAGGCATCACCCTGGCGGGACGTACCGGCAGTTACCGGGTGGATTTGCTGCCCAAGATCCAGCTAAACATCATCTTGAGCGAACATAACCTGGAAGAGACTATTGACACCATCCTGCGGTCCGCCTATACCGGCGAGGCCGGCGACGGCCTGATCTTCGTCTATCCGGTGGAGGAAGTGATCCGCATCCGCACTCGGGAGCGGGGGCACGAAGCAATGATATATCCCGGGGACATTGACGAAAGGAAGAAGCGCACCGCCAAATAGTTTCCCCTTTCACCCCGGCCGTCCCCTTTCCAGGAGGGGGGTGGCCTCCCTAAACTGTTGCATTTCTGGTTTTTCCATGACATAATAAACTGATTTTTCGTGGCCAGGGAGGTTATCCTCCCTGGCCTGCATTTCGCTGGGGCGTCTTCCCGGCCTTTTGGGGCAAGAGACCTATGTCAACCGAAGCGGTGATTTTCGCCTGTCAGCAAGCGGTGCCGGACCCGGAGGCCCTGCGGGCCTCCTTGAGCAAGGGCGGGGACCGGTGGCGGGTGCTTTCGGAGCCTTGCAGCAGCAAGGTGGAGGCCTTTCAGTTGCTCCGCGCCCTGGGAACCCCGGTGGACCTGGTATGGGTCATCGGGTGCGCCGAAACCCTGTGCCGCTATCAGGATGGCAGCCGTCGCCTGGGAGGCCGGGTGAAATATTCCCAGGGTTATCTGGAAGAAATCGGCCTGGAGTCCGGGCGGCTGGGGCATACCCTGGTCACCCCAGGCGATGCCGCGGCCCTGGCCGGGATCGTCAAGGCAGTCAAGGCCCGTCTGAAGGCCCTGGGGCCCAGCCGCCTGCAGAGCAAGGTTTAGGATGAATTTTAGGTTGTAGGGGCGACAGTGGCGCAGGCTTCCAGCCTGTGATTGGGTCGCCCTGTTTCGAGTTTCGAGTTAAAGGAGCCGCAGGCAAAGGGTCTTACAAACGAGATTCTTGCTGTATTGATCAAACTGTCTCATTTAGGAGAACGAGGATTGCCTGCCAAATATAACATCCACGTGCGCCGGGTACCGCCCCGTTTCACCCCTCCAGCCAAAAGCACCGTGATCGATTGGGGCGAGGGCTGTCTCCGCTGCGCCCGCTGCGTCAAGGAAGTCTGTCCGGTGGACGCTTATCGGAAGCGTGGTTTCGACCAGCAGCAGTTGCTGGACACCATCGATGAGGTCTGCCGCGACTGTTACCGCTGCGTCCAGGGTTGTCCCCGGGAACTGATCTTTAAGGCCATGAACCCCCAATACCGGCAGATGGGGGACAACTATTGGACCCCGGAGATCATCGCGGTCACCTGGCGCCAGGCGGAAACCGGCAAGATCCCCGTTTCCGGAGCCGGCTATGGCGGGCCCTTTTCCGGGGAGGGCTTCGACTCCTGCTGGACCGACATGTCGGAGATCGTCCGGCCCACCCGGGATGGCATTCATGGCCGGGAATATATCAGCACCTACATCGACCTGGGCCGCAAACCTATGTTTCTGGCCTTTGACGAGCGGCACGAGATGCTGGTCACCCCACCTCCCCTTTTGGAAATTCCCTTGCCGGTGGTGTTAGCGGAACCATCCCGGAGCGCCGACCCGGTCCGGCTGCGCCAGATTATGGTGGCCGCCGCGCAAAACCTGGGCACCCTGGCGCTCTTGCACCGGAAAGACATCAGCGCCGACCTGGCCCCGGCCGCCTCTCACCTGGTACCCATCTTATCGGCCAGGGAACCTCTGGAACTGGATGAGCCGCTGCTCAGTCAGGCGCCGGCGGTGGAGATCCCGGACCATCCCAGGGTGATGGCCCAGATGGAGGCCATCAAGAAACGGTTCCCGCACTTGCTCGTCTGGATCAGGGTGCCGGCCGACGGCCAGGCCACGGCGCGGGTGGCGGCCCTGTCGGCGGCGGGGGCCGAGGTTTTGCACCTGGCCGGCTCCGATAAGGCCCGGGGTCTCAAGGACGCCGCCCCGGCGCACCTGAAGGACTTGGTGCGCCGCTGCCACCTGAAGCTGGTGGAAGACCGATTGCGGGACGCCGTCACCTTGCTGGTGAGCGGCGGCATCGCTTTGGCGGAGCATGTGGCCAAGATCATCATCGCCGGCGCCGACGGGGTGATGGCTGACCTCTCCCTGCTCCTGGCCCTGGAATGCCGCCTGTGCCCCGAGTGCCCCGGCGACCCTGGCAAAGAAGACAAACAACCCTGCCCCATCGACCTGGGAAGCCTCAGCATCCGGCGGGGAGCCCAGCGCATGGTCAACCTCCTGGGCGCCTGGAACAACCAACTCCTGGAGGTCCTGGGCGCCATGGGCATGCGGGAAGTGCGCCGCCTGCGGGGGGATGTGGGCCGGGTCATGTTCAAGGAGGACCTGGATAAAGAAATCTTTGCCCCGCTCTTCGCCCGGCCGGAGGGTGAAACCAGGCGCGTGGGAGAGTAACGACGTTAGTTGATGTTTATTCCCTCTCCCTTGATGGGGGCGACACCGGGTGGGGGTGGCAAAAGAATTTCCCCCTCCCCTAATCCCCTTCTACCACGGGAGGTGGAACTAAAGGTACTCACTTGAGCTGGCGAACCCAAATACATAAATATTCCCGTAAACCCAAGTGTTCCATCGGTCCTATCCAGATAATGCCAAAGTTTGTAGGGTTGGCACTGCCCACCAATTCCTTTATTAAAATAAGGTAATAAACTTAAGAGAGAGATTGACACATGGCTAATCCTGCAGAAAAAATCGTTCCCCTGGAATCCTGGAGCGAGGGCGGGCCCTGGCAGCCGGTTCCCACCCCGTCCCGCTTCCGCACCCCCTTGAGCAAGTACCTGGTGTGGCGTGACGAGTCCGCCTGCATCAAGTGCGGCCGCTGCGTAGAAATCTGCCCATATGGGGTTCACACCAAGTCCGGCAGCTACTTACGGCGTCCCAAGAGCTACCTATGCCTGGGGTTTGCCTGCCAGGAGAAAGAATTTTACTGCGTCAATAAATGCCCGGCCAAGGCCCTGCGGGTCCGTAGCCACCCGGTGTACAGCACCCTGGGGGACCGGCGCTGGCCTGCGGACCTGCTCCTCAGCACCTGGTGGCAGGCGGAATGGGGCAACCTCCCCTATACCGACCTGGAATATTGTCTGGGAGAGTCCGGCGGCGGCTTCGATAAACTGCGTTTTCTCTTTCCCAAGCACCGCCCGGACTTCAAGCTGACCCAGGAGGACATCTCCCTGGAGTTGGAGCTGAACCGGCGGGGGGATGGCCGGCCCCAGGTGAAGCTGTCGGTGCCCTGGTACGGCGGCGGTATGTCCTTCGGCTCGGTGAGCATCAATACCATTCTGTCCCGGATTCGAGCGGCGGTGCGCTTTAATACCCTGGTATCCACCGGTGAGGGCGGCTTTCCCGAAGAACTCTACCCTTATGATGACAATATCGTCACCCAGGTGGCCACCGGCCTCTTTGGGGTCCGGGAAGACACCATCCAGCGGGTGCGCATGGTGGAGTTCAAATACGCCCAGGGGGCTAAACCCGGGCTGGGCGGCCACCTGCTGGGGGACAAGGTGACCCCCGCGGTGGCCCGCATGCGGGAGTCGGTGCCCGGCAGCGCCCTGTTCTCCCCCTTCCCCTTCCACAGCGTCTATTCCGTGGAAGACCACAAGAAGCACATCGACTGGATCAAGGAGATCAATGCCCGGGCCCTGGTGGCGGTGAAGGTCTCCACTCCCACCGACGTGGACATGGTGGCAGTGGGGAGCTATTACGCCGGCGCCCACGTGGTCCAGTTGGACGGCAGCTATGGCGGCACCGGGGCCGCGCCGGATATTGCCAAGAAGAACATCGCCATGCCGGTGGAATA
>JBEKDQ010000147.1:0-6359 GCA_050014275.1 Desulfobaccales bacterium
TCAAAGCCTACATCGTAGAGAATGGGCGGACTCAATTCATAGATCAAGGAGCGGGTGTCTATGATGGACTTTTCGATCATCCCCTGGATTTCTTTAAGGGGGGATTGCAGGCTGCCATCCGGAGCTGAATCCTCCAACTCTTCCAGTTTTATTTTGGCCATGCACAGCAACTGGCCAGTATGATCGTGGAGCCTTTCCGCCAGAGTTCGGCGCTCCCGTTCTTCCGACAAGGAGAGCTCGGAAGCCAGGGACTGGAGCATATCCTGGTAGCTGCGGATCTTCTCTTCGGCCAGATGGGCCTCGGTGACGTCCTCGATCATGGCGATAAAAAATTTTGGAGTCCCGCTGATGTCCCGTACCATAGAGATGGACTGACGCCCCCAAACAATATTGCCGTCTTTCCGGACCAAGCGCTGCTCGGTCTGGATATTGGCGCGGTAGCCGTGAAGCAGTTCATTAAAGACTTCTTCGCTCTTTGGGGCGTCTTCCGGGAGGAGCAGTTGCGTGAAACAAACCCCCTGAAGCTCTTGGGGGGGATACCCCATCATTAAATGCAGGACTGGATTGCCCTCCTGCAGCATCCGGTTCTGGTCGATGATGGCGATGCCGATGGCCGCTTCCCTGATAATGGCGCGAAACCTGCCCTCACTCTCGTTCAGGGCAACCTCCACTCGCTTGCGCTCTCGAAGGTCCCGGAAAAATACCACCGTGGTAACCTCATGATCGTTTCCATAAATAAGACTAGCAGAAAGTTCGATGGGAATTTGCTCTCCGGTTTTGCTCAGCACTATAGTCTCAAAATGGATCAAGCGCTCCGTGCCTCCATACTCCGGGCTATATATTTTTGCCCTGACCTCTTGGGCTACCCCGGGAGGATATAGTTGACCTACCATAATCTTGCCAATCACCTCATCTTTTCGATAGCCCAGGACCCTTTCGGCCCCTTCATTAAAAATGATAATGTTGCCGTGTTGATCATTAGCAATGATGCCATCGTTGGAGGTCTGGATCAGCTTGGTCTGAAATTGGTGCATCCGCTGGATTTCTGCTGCCAGGGTCTGTTTTTCCTCACATATATTGGCATTATGGATGGCAAAGGCGATTTCCTCGGCAATCGATTGAAGCAGAAGGCGGTCGTCTTCATAAAATAGCTCGCCGCCAGCCTTGTTCAGGACTTCCAAGATGCCGATCTTTTCATCCCCGGCCACCAAGGGAATGGCCACCATATTTCTGGTCTGAAAACCAGAGTCAGAATCACACTTGCCATAAAACCGTGGGTCTTGCTGCACATCATTGAAGATTGCGGATTTTTGCGTTTGAAAGACATAACCTGCCAGTCCCTGATTAACGGGAAATGTGACATTCAACAGGACTGGTTTGGCAGGTCCTTCCACCCCGAAAAATCGAAAGTTCTTCTTCTTCGAATCAAGGAGTAGCACTGAGGCTGCTTCTGCGGAAACGACTTCTATACTGGAGTACAAAACGGCCTCGATAACTTTACGAAGGTCCAAGGTCTGAGCGATTTTTGAGCTCACTGCGAGGTACGTATTGAGGTGAGCGATCTTCTTGTCATAAGCCAACCGGTCAAGAACTTGGTCAATGAAATAGGCAAGCAAGCCGGTAATCTTTCGCATGAGAATTTGTCGGGGCGGCTTTTCAGGCGCAGCCATCACCAGGCTTAAAAACCCCAGCTTTTTCGTTTTGCGCCCCAGAGAAAAAAGGACAAGATGGGCAGCCTCTTGGGGGGATAAAGGTACGATTATGGGAGGGGAATCGTCCTGGATCGGATTCTGCTGGAATTCCTCGGTGCAAATTCTTTTTATCAAGGGCAGGCTGTTGGATTGAATCCCCTCTTGGAAGAGGGAGTGAAAGGGTGGTTTGGGTTCTTCAAGGAAAAGGATGGCACCAGTCGCTCCCACCACCCTCATCAACAGGGGAAGCACTCCCTGGGCCAGCCCTTCAAGGTCTTCAGCGTGTACCGCTATTTCAGTAAGTTCTAAGAGATGCGCTTCTTCCTCAGCGGAAATATGATCTCGGGATTCACGCTCAGACATAAGGACCCGAAGATGCGCCCGCCTTTCAACCATACCGCCGCTCCAAAAAGAATTTATGACTATTATCCCTTGGTGTTTTATATATTCAGGGTCCGCCAAAGCGCCATCGGGAAAAACCTGAAATTTAAGAAAAATTCCCTGATTTTTCCAAAGGACTCGGATTTAAAATCTGTTTGAGCATCGGGGTTTTCTTTTTGGGCAAGGGGATATTCCGAGATTGAAAATCTATATGGAGATCATATTTGAACCTGACCTGCCCCCCAAAAACTGATCCACATGTTAAGTTAGAGTGGTGGATCGAAGGGAGGCAGGGAGATGAGCAGGAGGCGTTACACACCGGAGCAGATCATCGGAAAACTTTGGGAGGGAGAGGTGACATTGTATTACGGCAGGATACCTGATCTGCGGATTACTGCTATGGTTCGGGACTTATCAGGAATCTAAAAACTTCCAATATCCAGAATATATGTGCTCTTTGGTGGACGGCCCCGCCGCTTTCTCGGTCTTTTATTGGCTTCCTCTTGTCCCCACGCCCATGGGGGTGAAGTTTCCTCGGTTATCGCGCCGAGGGCGCAGGCTTACCCCCAGCGTCAGCGGCCCTGGGTGATAGGTTCGTTCCCTTGGCCAGCCGTGGCCATGCCCGGCCCCGCCCCCCTCTTCCACCATGCAGCAACCGCTCGCCGCGGCCCTCCCCGGCGCCATCGCGGGCCCCAAAAGGGCGCCATCGCCGGCAGCCTGAAGGATTTTCTCGGCCCTGGAAGGCAAACCCCAGGACGGGACTCCTGCCCCCCCTAGTCAATATGAGTGCTACGGAATTTTTCCTAAAAATTCTTCGGCTTTTAATAAAAGGGACATAGCCATAGGCCCCCCCAGGTTATGGGACCCAACCCCAAAAATTTTAAAGGCAAAGTTTGACCCATCACATGGGATGAGTTAAACTCGGGAAAAGAGATCCCCAAAACCATTTTTGGATTGCGGTGGCCAAGGCTGCTGCATAATCTCGTTTTATATCAGATGATTGCACGGTTTCGGCCCTCGATCCGTCCCCGTTTTATACAGACTGTATAACCAGAAATTATGCCGCAGCCTTGACCACCGCAGTTCAAAAATGATTCTGGGGCCTATCTCCTCATAGCCTGAGCCTGCTATAGGCTTGCGGTCTCTAAACCAGGGGTAAATACAAAAAGCCGAGCTGCACCCGCAGGGCATCCCGGCTATTTCATTAACAAGAATCATTGCACCCCTCCTGGCGATAGGGGCAGCTTTATCCAGATAAACTCCTTATCCCACAGGTAGGAGAATATTTCAATGGAAAGTTCCCAAGAGCAGTATGTGGATGTGTGTCCCCCCAGACCAGGAACATGAAGGCGCCGGGCAACGGGGCTGAGGGCCATCCCAGGGGTCAAGGGGCCACGACCAGGGGTGGGCAAGGGGGTAATGAAGGGTGCGGCCAGAGAAGTCCAGAGATCACCCCACCAGGGCCATGTCACCCGGCCAGATTTTGCTTATAAAATATTTGGGCCAGCCCTATACCAGGGGGGGAGTCTGCTATTTCCCCCTCGATAGATTTTGAGGATTTTGTCCGCGGGGGACATTAAGCACAGGGGGGTAGGAGTCCCAGGCCCGGGGTTTCCCTCTAAGGGCGGAAATTCTCCAGGCTTGGGACGGCGCCGGGGAGGCCGCCGTGGGTCAGGCCCGCGCTTCTACCGAAAATCCTGCAGGCTGCCGGCGATGGTGCCCTTTTGGGGCCCGCGATGGCGCCGGGGGGGGAGAACCGCGGGTGGAGCTGCTGGAGGAGCTGGGGGTGGCGGCGCCGGGTAGCTGCCGGTGGCGGCGCCGGGTAGCTGCCGGTGGCGGCGCCGGGGAGGCCGGCGTCAGGCGGTTGGTGCATGGTGGACACCGGGGACCGGCTGGCAGGGGCCGGGCAAGCAAAGAAAGTTGGAAGGGGCAGGACCTGGTGATCGTCGAGACGGGACCGGCGCCGGGGGAGAGCTACGGGATGGACAGGGGCAGGCGAAGGGGAGGCCGGCGCCTGGACGGAGAGGTGGAGACTGCCCTGGTCTGGACGGCCTGAGACGGCCCAGAATGAGAGATAAGGGCGGGGACCCTAACCCTTACCCTTCACCCGGGAAGATCGTGCGGAAATGGCCCGTGAAATGATCCCTGAGCGCCATGATTTTGGGAAAGAAAGGGCATGGTAGGGGGGGAGTATCACCCCACCCCGGGCGCGGGGCCAGGGAGTGGTGTCATTTGACACCATTTTCAAAGAAGGCATCAACCCCGCGGGCGCTGGGGATGGGACAGGGGGAAGTTTACCGTGGCACCACACGATGCCACCGGCGCTGGGACGGACGGTCTACTGCGCCCCCACCACCACGGGCTGAAGGCTTAAGCCAGACTGGGCTCCTGGACCGGGGATTTAGCCTGAAAAGCTTGGTGGACGCGGTTTTGAGAAAAAACTGGCTGCATGAGATGCCCCAGGACGGGCGATAAGCCCGGCCCCCTGACTTAAGGGAGGGTTGCTGCTCTCGCCCCTCGATGTATTTTTGAAAAAATCTCCGTGGGCATCATAATGGCAGAGGGAGGCAGGAGTCCCATCCTGGGGTTTGCCTTCCAGGGCCGGAAATTCTTCAGCTCGGCGGCGGAAACAAAAAAGGCAGGGCCTTGGCTGACCTGCCTTTCTGTTTTGCTAAAAGGGAATGGCCGATTAACTTTTCCTTAACCTCCTCCAGCCAGCCAATCCCAGGAGTCCCTTATTTCCTCAAACGCTTTTTCCGGCGGGCCCACGCCAGCGGAATGAGGCCGGATGCCAGCAGTAACGCCGATGGGGGGACTGGGACAGCGCCCGCCTCCCTCGAATAGGAAAAGTCCCGGGAATCGGCCGTCGCGGTGCCGAAAATTGGGTACTGCGGTCCCCAATTCCAGCCCCAGTCCACACCCACCCCGTTCACGTAGTCCTGCACGTAAGGGATCATAGCAAACCCATAGTTGGCTGGGAAAACGTAACTCTGGTCGGTCACCCCCGACCACCACTTAATGATGCTTTCGCCGGAGTCTAGACCCCCCAACAGGTTGTCCGTGCCCGTGTCGGTGTAAGTGATCCAAAAAGTCGACAGATTCGCAACGGTCCCAGGTCCGTACCCGGGCAACGGATTGACCTCTAGGGTATACGTGTCGGCCTGCACCGCGGCAACGCCGACAAATACGGCTAGGAATGAAAACAACAAGACTGATACCCGAATGACGGCGCATCTGCGTGCCATACCGCACCTCCTTGACATCCCTCAAATCAGTCTCCCAAACGGGGAGTCTCCGCGGGTTTAACTTAGATCATTCGATTGTAGATGTCAACGCTCCTGGCCCTTGACATGGTCAATAAAAAAGCCAGACTGCCTCCTTCCAGGCAACCCGGCTATCTCAACAGTGAGACCCGTGGCTTTCCGTCCTCAGCTCACGCTGAGTTTGGCTTTTTCCGAGAGATATAATATGGCATTACGTTTAAACCTGTCAAGCCCTTTTGAGGAATTGTTAAAAAAAATTAGGCTCATTATAAAAGATTTGCCACAGGCTTTCCGTCCCCGCCTCGCGACGGGTTTAGCTTTTTTACTGGGATTTCAGGATAAGCGTCTTTTGTCACAAGTGTCAACTATCATTTACTGAATCGACCCTGGGTTTCACTCCTGGGCCGGAAAATCCTATGGGGTGCAGGGCGGGGCCGGCCCGGAGCTGCGTCTACGGTCTGGACAGGGGCAGGCGAAGGGGAGGCCGGCGCCTGGACCGAGCGGTGGTAAGTGGGGATGGTGGACACCGAAGGCCAGGTGCCGGCACCGCGGCACCGACACCGCGGCACCGGGGCCAGAGCAAGGCCCTGGGTCCAGGACTCGGGGCAAGAGATGAGGCTGCCCTTCCCTGGGGGGCCTGAGATGGCCCAGAATGAGAGATAAGGGCGGGACCCTAACCACTTACCCTTCACCCGGGGGGAATCGTGCGAAAATGACCCGTGAAATGACCCCTGAGCGCCGTGATTTTGGGAAAGAAATGGGGCATGGTAAAGGCACATGACCCCGGAGGAGTGCGAAACGGGCGTGTGGCAGTGCTTCAAACAGTTTTATTCCTTTTCCTCTATTTTCCGACGCTTGCTGCTGCCGCCCGCGCGCTACCTCTTCCAGGGGCTGCCTAGCAATCTCTTCTTTCACTGGGCGGCGGCGCGCCACATCGACCCGGTGGATTTTTATTGATGCCAGGCCGGAAAGGCCGCGCCCAGGCCCTGGAGGACGAACTCCACTGCCAGGGCGGCCACGACCA
>JBEKDQ010000148.1:0-6270 GCA_050014275.1 Desulfobaccales bacterium
CCCTTATTCGCGGTCGTCACCAGCACGACCGGACCTGGCTCGATCAGGCGGTATGCCTTGGAGAGAGGAATCTCCTTCATTATGACTGTGTCTCCTTCGCTCATCGCAGGAAATTCGCGGAGTGTCCAGCCTCCGCCACCATGGCCTTTGTGCATCCTCCCTGTGGACTGAAGCAGATCTGGGCCGAGAAATTGGTGAGGATGACTTCCTTTGCCGGAGAATTGGTAGGAAAATAAGCGAACCGAGTAGTCCTTTTCATCAAAGGGCCGGTTATGATCGCGTTTACTTAAACCGTCGCCTTAGGTGAGTATTCCGGGCTTCAAGCCTCACCCTGAGTTCTTCCATTTCTTCAGGCCCAGGCTCTTCCACTGTACAAATGGGATAAAATGTACACCAATGGCGGTGGCAGTTACCAAAACACCTTAGATAACAATCAGGGTTCCCTTCTTTGATTTGAAGTCTCCGAAAGGTGCTCTCAAAGGCCAATCTTGCGTGGACAGAACATAACCCATGACTGTAGCCACTAACACCTGGTTCCGGCTCACCCCAAATTTTAATGCACTCCGGCCAAATGCATCTGTATAGCATGGCTATTCCCCCCCAAGATGCAATCCCCCCATAGCCCAAAGAGTCTATATTTATTTACAATATAATTACCTTCCAGTCAAGCGAACGTTATCAGCAGCATTGATCCCAATGAGTCGGCCTGATAACTTAAAAAACACGTTCTCAAAAACCGCGAGACAATTTACTTACCCGCCTCTTGGTGAAAATTTCAAATCAATAACTGGCGTCTGGCTGGCCATGACTATTTCAGGATCATGGCGGCTTCTGGCCACAAGATAATGAGCGTCTTTAAAGGGTACAACACCGTCCAACGGGATGAATTGATGAAATTGGTAGAAGGGAACTGACCCTAAATCGGAGGCTGATAACATCTATATGACACCAAGGCTTTTTATCTTGTAAAAATGAAGGATAATTCCCTGAATTAATTGGCGCGCCTGGCAGGATTCGAACCTGCGACCCACGGATTAGAAGTCCATTTCATGACCAAAAGACGCAAAATGACAGAAGGTGAAAAAAGATGAAAAAACCTATTGACAGCAGCATCTATGCGGACTTATGATAATGACTAAAGGTGACATGAAAAAAATTGAGAATCATTTAGCTGGTTATCCCTGGGTTATCCCTGGTCCGGGAGGGGGTTATGGCAAAGAAAATTTCCGTCAAAAAATATGCCGGGGTCTATTACACGGAATCAACCGTGCACAAGTGGCGGGAAAGGCCCGACCGTTGCTACTGGGTAGCCTTCAAGGATGCCGGGAAATTAATCTGGGAGCGTTGCGGCTGGGCCTCTGAGGGCTGGACCCCGGAAGCAGCCCAAAGGCGGCGGCATGAACTCCTGGAACAGGACCGGGCCGGGGATTATAAGTCGAAAAAGGAAAGGAAGGCTGACCAATTAACCTTTGGTGAGCTTATGGAGAAACATTATCTTCCCTGGGCCGAGAAGAACAAGAAGCATGCCTTTGATGATATTTCCCGATATATCCACTGGATAAAATCCCGCTTCGCCACGAAACCACTAAAAGACATTTCGCCCCTGGACCTGGAACGCCTGAAAAGGGAAATGCGAGAGGCCGGCAAAAGCGAAGCCACGGTGCGGCATGTGCTCTGCATCGTCCGCCAGGCTTTCAACAAGGCCGTGGTCTGGCGGCTGTGGGCCGGAGAGAGCCCCTGCAAAGGTGTGTCGTTCCCCAATCCGAATAATGCCCGGCAACGGTTCTTGAGCCAAGAAGAAGCGACCCGGGTGTTTGAATCCTTGCGGCAACGCAGTGACCAAGTGGCCCGGATCGCCACCATGTCTCTTTATGGCGGTCTGCGCCTGGGGGAGGTCCTGGGACTCACCTGGTCCAATGTGGATTTTGCGAATGGGATTATCTTTGTGCAAGACAGTAAAAACCGGGAATCCCGACCAATTTTTATCACTGAGCCGATAAAACAGGTTTTGGCTGAGCTAATCCCTGGGACCCCGACCAATCCCCTGTTCAAGACCAAGACCGGGAACCCTGTGCAATGGCTGTCGAAATCTTTCGCTGCTACCGTGAACGAACTCAAGCTGAACGAGGGCGTTTCGGATGCTCGGGAGCGGGTGACTTTCCATACCTTACGCCACACTTATGCAAGCTGGGCAGTCATGGCCGGGGTGCCCTTGTATGTGGTGGGGAAGGCCCTGGGACACCGGACCCTAACCATGACGGCGAGATACAGTCACTTAGCGCAGGACAGCCACCGGGCGGCCTTTGAAGCCGTAGCCCAAAATGGCAAGATGACCAGCCCCCACGACATGGTGAACTTGGAGAGAAAATAACCGACTTCCAGGGGATAGGGAGCGGCCGATCACCGATCCCGACAAGGTGGTTTTCCTGGATCACCTTCCCCCGGAACCCCACCAGGACCGCGACAGGGGGCGGTAAGTTGAAAGATTCTAGCCTAGATTTTCCATCTTTCACCAAAAGGCAGTTAGACCTTCTCGATAATCTAAAAGCTGAAATAGAAAAACTCAAGCGCCTTTCGGCCTTGGACCCTGAAGTTCCTAAAATCCGAGAGAGTATTGACGAACTTTCCGTTAAGGTCCTGCGATTCGCGCTGAGGCAGGTTCCTGCTGAATCCCGGCGTCCTGGTTTCTTTCTTGAGGTGCCTACCCGTGGCGGCCGCCTGCCGCTCAGCGGCGAATATGAGATTCCTACTTCTCCTGGCTTTGGCGAATTTCACCCTGACCTTCCATTTTGGGCTAAGGACCATTTCGTCAAGTGGATTCGGATACAAAGGGCCGGACTTCGAAGGCACGACGCCCACGAGGTTTTGCGGGAAACCGGCATAGTAGGCATCGAAACCGGCATGCCGGGGCCACCTATGGAGCTTGAGGATATTGAGCGAGAGCTTGAGGATAATGAATGCCGGGAACTAATTAAGCAGAGGGTGCTGGAAATTCGAGGTGTCCAAAGGGAAGAATACGAAGATGATGATTCTGATTTGAATCCTGCCGTAAGCCCTGCTTTTCCCATTGAATCTAAGTCCCTCCATGGGCAGGCTCCACCTTATACCTTGGCTGAGCTTGAACAAGAGTTGCAGAATAGCATGAAAGTTGCTCCTGCAATGACCCCAAAAATCCGGACTAAACGCACTAAAGAGGAAAGAAAAAGAACCAGGAAAAATTCCGCTACTTGGGATATGGTCATTGATAAGTTGGTTGAAGAAAGTTTGCTGACCAGAAAAATTACCCATCAAGCCTTTAGACAATGGCTGAAAAGGCATTTCCCTGATTACCCTTGGAATAAGGTATGATACGAGCTTTCATAAGTAACCTATTTTGCTAAAATCAATGTAATCAAAATATTAGCCAGAAATCAATCATAAGAGACCCCTTTCCCCCGCATTTAATACGCCTCCACAAAATATCCCTAACCTCTTTACTTAATTAATTATTCATCATTCTGCACCATCATAAGTAACCTTCCATGCTATTACCTTGACATCGTAAGAATGTCGTTTATCATGGACACTAAAGGAACGACGCTGCCTTTAAACGTCATTACTTGCGGGAGGTTTTGCTATGCTTACTAGGGTCGATTTGTCACGACGCTGGCGGTGCTCCACCAGAAAAGTTGACCGGATGAGGGAGCAAGGGTTACTTGCTTGGGTTGATCTGTCCCAAGGCCGGGGGGCGCGGCCTTGCGTAAGGTTCCGACTGGCCGACATTGAAGCCCTGGAAACCAGCATGGTCAAGGGGCCGGTCATGGGGGCCCGGCGGGAGGCGATGTCAAACTGCCAAGACGGCCAGTAGGGGGCGGTCATGGCCTCGAATCCAAACCGTGAAGAAATCCTGCGCCGCCTCGATTTAGGGGCAGAGTTCCAAAGGCATGGCGGTAGGATTCCGCCCGACGCCCAGCCAAGCTCCGCCGGTTGGCTGCCTGTCCATTCCATCGACCGGGAAGACGAGCGTCCCTCGGCGGCCCTGAATGTCGGCAGTGATCCATCACAGCGGGGCATCTATGTCGATCACACTCCCACTGGCAAGGAGACCAAGTCATTTTTCGACCTTATCGCCCAACTGCCCGGCTCTCCCTGGATGATGGGGAAAGAGGTCTATCAGCACTACGGCAAGATGACCGGAGTCTTTAACGGAGATTCGCCCAAGAAACAATCCAAAAACAAAAAAAAGTTCAAAATCGTTGCCTCCTATGACTACCACGATGCAGCAGGCAATCTCGTTTTTCAGGTCTGTCGCATGGAGCCCAAGGACTTCCGGCAGCGCCGTCCAGATGGCGCGGACGGCTGGATTTGGGACATGTCTGGCGTTCAACTTGTCCCTTATCACCTGCCGGAGATACTGCCTGCTGCCCTGGTGTATATCCCGGAAGGGGAGAAGGACGTAGACCGGCTCCGGTCCCTGGAGCTCGTGGCCACCTGTAATCCCATGGGCGCCAGCAAGTGGCAGAAGAAATTTAGCCAACACCTGCGAGGGAAGGTGGTGGTCATCCTGCCCGATCAGGACGCGGCAGGCAAAGCCCATGCCCAGGACGTAGCCCGAAAACTTCACGGCATCGCGGCCAGCGTCAAAATTGTGGACCTCCCCGGCTTGCCGGAAAAAGGCGATGTCTCGGACTGGCTTGACGCCGGCAGGACCCTTGAGCAACTTCGCGCTCTGATGGAGGCGGCCCCGGATTGGGACCCCGCCACAGCACCTCCCGAAGAACCCCAAAAAACTGCCACGGTGATAAGAGAAGTTGGCCATACTTACGCAATTTCCAACGGTTGCCACTGTTTGGTGATGAATTTGGAGGACGGCGCAGAATACAAACCTCTTTGCAACTTCACCGCCCAGATCACCGATGAGCTCACCCGGGATGATGGCCTGAAGATCACCAAGGAATTTATCATATCCAGCAACGGCACAGACCTGCCGTTGCCGCCCGCCAAAGTGTTTACCAAGGACTTTGACCGGATGGCATGGGTTCGCGATCAATGGGGGGCGGCGGCCAGTGTTAGCCCATCTCGGAATAATGCCTCCCACCTCCCGAATGCGATCCTGGCCCATTCACGTGCCCTGGGGATCAACCGACAGACCCTTTATGCCCACACTGGGTGGCGCAAGATAAACGGGGCTTGGCGATACCTTCACGGCGGGGGAGCTATCGGTGCAGGGGGGCCGGTTGCGGTTGACTTGGGAGAAAACTTACGCCGTTATTTCCTACCGGAACCCGGGGGGATTGAGGCGGCCCGGGCCAGCTTAAGGTTTTTGGACATCGGCCCGTGGGAAGTGACGGCGCCCTTAATAGCCTGTGCTTACCTGGCCCCGTTTGCGGATCTGCTCAAGATAGATTTCAGCCTATGGCTATACGGCCCCACGGGGTCTATGAAATCCACCTTAGCGGCCCTGGTACTCTGCCATTTCGGGGAGTTCGACCGGCTCTCTTTACCAGGCTCATGGTTTAGCACGGCCAACAGCCTGGAAAAACTATGTTTCACGGTTAAAGACGGCCTGGTGGTGATCGATGATTTCATTCCAGCTGCTTCCTCCAAAGATGCTCATAAAATGAGTGAGACTGCCGGGCGGCTGATCTACCAGGCCGGTAACCGTTCAGGCCGAGGGCGGCTGACCTCAGACCTGAGTGCCAGGCCTAACCATTACCCCCGCTGCCTAATTGTCTCCACGGGAGAGATGCTGCTGCCTGGCCGGCGACAGAGCGCCACGGCCCGTTATCTGGGGGTGGAATTTGACTCCAAGAAAACCGCTATTAACCGGGCCCGGCTCACGGCGGCCCAAAGGGAAGCCCGCCTCTACCCCGGGGCAATGGCGGCCTATCTGGAGGACCTGGCCCCCCGGCTTGATGATGTTAAAGACGAAATCCGGGAACTTTTTGAATCATATCGAGAAACGTTTCAGAGCAATGTTCACGGCAGAATTCCGGAGGTTGAAAGTTGGCTAACCTTAGGCTTTGAGATGTTCCTGAGATTTCAGATGCACATGGGGGTCATATCTGAGGGCCAGGCTAACGAAATGCTTAAGCGGGGCTGGAAAATCTTTGAGGACCTGGGGGGAAAGCATTCCAAGATAATCGCGGGAGAACGGCCTACCCTGAAATTCTTGGCCGTGCTCAGGGAGCTTTTCTATCAGAGCCGGGTTTATGTGGAGTCGGCAACCGTGGCGGGCGCACCCCCACAGGCAAAGGAAACCCTGGGGTGGGAAGGAACCGAACCGGCAAA
>JBEKDQ010000149.1:0-6219 GCA_050014275.1 Desulfobaccales bacterium
ATACAGGAGCTGCAAAGACAGGGCCTCCCCCTGAAAGAGGTAGCGGTGCTGGTGCGGGCCGGTTATCATTCCTTCGACCTGGAGATCGAACTGGCCAGGGTTGGACTTCACTTCATCAAGGTCGGCGGCTTCAAGTTCGTGGAAAGCGCCCACATCAAGGACATCCTGGCCTATCTGCGGGTCCTGGCCAACCCCAAGGATGCCCTGAGTTGGCACCGGGTGCTGATGCTGGAGCCTGGAGTGGGCCGCCAGTCCTGCGCCAAATTCGATGCCCAACTGGCTAATAATTTTACCCTGGCAGCCGCCCTGGAGTGGCTCCGGAACCAGCGCCGCCCGGCCCAGCTAGCGGAGCTGGCCGGGCTGATGCAGCGCCTCAACGAACCCGGCCAGGGTCTGGCGGCCCTGATGACCCAGGCCCTGGAGTTCTATGAGCCCCTGGCCCGGGGCCGCTATGATGACTATCCCAGACGGATGAAGGACCTGGAGCACCTGCTGGCCATTGCCAGCCGCTACCGCAGTCTGCGGGATTTCTTGAACGACCTGACCCTGGAGCCGCCCGCCAGCGTGGCCGAGCTGACCCCGCCCCCCCAGGATTACCTGACCGTTTCCACCATCCACTCCGCCAAGGGGCTGGAATGGGAAGCGGTCCTGGTCCTCTGGGCCGCGGAAGGCCGCTTCCCTGGCTCCTACTCCCAGGAGCGGGAAGACGAATTGGAAGAGGAACGCAGGCTGATGTACGTGGCCATCACCCGGGCCCGGAAATACCTGGGGCTCGCCTACCCTGCCATCGGCTACAGCCGGCAGTTCGGGATGACGGTCAATTCGCCCTCCCGCTTCATCGCCGACATCCCCCGCGGCCTGCTGGAACCCTGGCGGGTGGAGGTGGAGGAGAGGTGAGATGAATGTGGGGGAGGACCAGGGATACTTACAAAAAATCCCTGCCCTCCCCCCACACCCCCCTCCCAACCCGTATAAGGGGCAGTGGAAGTCGGGCTGAAGCCCGGCTTCCATTGTCCGATGGGATTGTTTTTATGACACCGTGGAAATCGCTTTATTTAGAAACCCACCGCCGGAAATTATTGAAACAAAAAATCGCCGCGGCCTACAGGCCTGAATGGTAGCCCGGTTGACACCGCCGGGCGTTTTTATTACCTTGAATCAAAAGAAATATTGAATTTGCCCAAAAGGAACCAGCCCATGGAAAAGCTCATCGACCGTGAGTTAATCTCCAAATTCAAGGCAGTCATCCAGGGGCCCGATGCCGACCTCCTGATTCGCTTCGTGGACCTGCTCTATCACCGGGACGAAGTTTATGACGACGAACCGTTGACCGAAGAGGATTGGGCCGCCATCCGGGAAGGTAAGGAGGCTATCCGGCGAGGGGAGCTTATCTCCCTGGAAGAGTTGGAAAAAGAGCTGGGGTTATGAGCTATACCCTCCGGTTCGCTAAACCTTCCTCAAAAGCCTCAAATCTCTGGATCAAGTCACCATCAGACGCATTCACCAATGTTTGCAAGAACTGGCGCAAGACCCATTCAATCCCCGTATCTCCGGGAAAGTGGAAATGGGGTAAGACCAGGGTGGGCGCCTGGCGCATCTTTTACGAAGTGAACGAAGTAAACCGCGTCATAGATATTCTTGCCGTTCGCCCCAGACAGATGGCTTATAAGAAGAAACGATAACGGAAATTTCGGAAAGATACATTTGGCAGGAAACCACGCCATGGCCAAATGGGAACCGGCTTACTTGGAGACGCATCGCCGGGGGCTCCTAGAGCCGAAGATCGCCGCAGCCTACGACATCTTGAATCGGTGCACCCTCTGTCCTCACCATTGCCTGGTGGACCGCCATCATGGGGAGCGGGGCCTGTGCCGCACCGGCGATCTGCCCATCACCTCCTCCTATGGCCCCCATTTCGGCGAAGAAGACCCCCTGGTGGGCCGCCGCGGCTCCGGCACCATCTTTTTCACCCATTGCAATCTTTACTGCATCTTCTGCCAGAATTATGAGATCAGCCACGGCGGGGAAGGGGAGGAGGTCTCCGTTGCCGACCTGGCGGCCATGATGCTCTCCCTTCAGCAGCAGGGCTGCCACAACCTCAACTTCGTCACCCCCAGCCACCAAGTCTACCAGATCCTGGCGGCCCTGTCCCTGGCCATTGCCGGCGGCCTGAATCTGCCCCTGGTCTACAACACCGGCGGCTATGACGCGGTGGAAACCTTGCGCCTGCTGGACGGGGTGATGGACATCTATATGCCGGATTTCAAATTCTGGGACCCCAAGGTGGCCGCCGACCTCTGCCAGGCGGAAAACTACCCCGAGATGGTCCGCCGGGCTCTACAGGAGATGCACCGCCAGGTGGGGGATCTGGTGTTGGATGACGCCGGGGCGGCCCGCCGCGGCCTGCTGGTGCGCCACCTGGTGCTACCCGGTGGCCTGGCCGGCACCCGGGAGATCATGGAGTTCTTGGCCCGGGAGATTTCTCCTGACACCTATGTCAATGTCATGGGCCAGTACCGCCCCTGCGGCCGGGCCTCCGCACACCCATTGCTGCGGCAATCCCTCAGTGCCGAGGAACACGCCGAGGCCCAGCACCTGGCCCAGGAAGCCGGTCTCACCCGCCTGGACCGCAGGGAGAAATTGTTCCGGTGGTTGGAATGAGGATGGGAGGGAGGGAGCTTGAGGGAGGGCAGGAATCTTTGATAATTTTGGTATTTTTTCAGTAGCGGCCAGCACGTTTTTGCATTGGTTCTCTGGTTCCCAAGCTCCTGCTCCGAAAAGGGTGCGCACTGCGCACCATAAATATGCGTAATTCTGTATATTTTTGGAGGGTCGAAGGCTCAGGAGCGATTGTTTCCAATTTTCTGCTCCGAAAAGTTCCCGCGTATTTGGGATATCCACTCTCTGGTAGTCGGTTCCCGCGCCGCCGAGGGCGGCGGCGCTACATTTTCCTGATTTACGGGTGAGCTGAAGGCTCATGAGCGACTATTCCGAAAAGTTCAGGCAGCACCCTGGAGCCCTCCAAAAACTTTTCATGGTTTCGGGTGAGCCCAGGGCTCATGAATTACTGCTTGGGCAACATAGCGTAATAAAAAGATATTATCTTGTCGATCAAGCCTGTAAAGCAGGAGTTTTGATCTAAAAAGTGGGTTCCCAAACCCCGGAGCTCGGGAACCAGAAACTTCAATTGACGTCGTTCATTTTAAAATATACGAATAAGCTTTCCATCATTGAGATATCTTGGTGGCTCCCGGTGCTGGCGCAGGCTGAAGGCTGCTGCCACATTTTTCATCTTTCCTTTGAGCCAGCTCATGCAAAAAATCTTGCCGGACACTACTGATTTTTTGTATTTTTTGTATCTTTGGTAAGGGCCCCTGGCCCCCCCCAAACTAAACTCCAAGGTTTAATATGGCCGCAGACATTTACGCCATCGGCGACGTTCATGGAAATCTGGACCTGCTAAAGCGTCTCCTGGAAAAGATCCAGCCTGATCTGGCCAGGGACCAGTTGGTTTTTATGGGAGATTACATCGACCGGGGGCCGAACCCCAAGGGGGTGGTGGATTACGTCCTGGGTCTTAAGAGACTGGCGAATCCACAGCAGGTCATCTGTCTCAAAGGCAACCACGAGGCCATGTTCCTCAATTTTTTGCGGGGCCGGGACCTGGAACTCTTCATGTTCAACGGCGGCTTAAGCACCCTGCGGGACTATTGGGGCGAGGATTGGGATCACCTGGAGCAGTTAGCCTTGCCCCCAGAGCACCGTAAATTTTTCGAGGAGCTGCGCCTCTATTATGAGACCCCGGATTACCTCTTTGTCCACGGCGGCCTCAAACCGGGGGTCCTCCCGGCAGAGCAGAAAGAAGAAGACCTGCTGTGGATTCGGGGGGATTTCATCGCCTCCATGGAAGATTTCGGCAAGAAGGTGATCTTCGGTCATACCCCCTTCCAGCAACCCCTGGTTATGCCTAACAAGATCGGCATCGACACCGGCGCCGCCTACGGCAACCGGCTAACCTGCCTCAAACTCCCCCGGGAAGAATTCATCTCGGTGGGCTATGAATCGGGCGGCTGAGATCTAATTAAGTCCGGCAGCCGCAGGGCGTAGAGGCGCGGCTGGCTGCATCCGGCAGGCAGAGGCAGGCTCCCTGCCCCTACCCCATGCCGGCGATGAGAGGTTTTTTTAAACCAAAGTAATATCATTAAGCTCCATCAAGCCTTACCCCTACCAGCGTTGAGGATGAGAGATTTAGCGGAGTTATTATTTTTTTTCACCCCTAAGGCGCACCATGGTCTCCTTAAGCAGCCTCTGCACTTCCTGGATATGCCCTTCATCCCGATAGCGCTGCCGCGGCCAGAAGAAGCCTTTCAAGCCGTCCCGGCGCCGCCGGGGTACCACGTGGATGTGCAGGTGGGGGACGCTCTGGCTGACGCGGTTGTTGATGGCCACGAAGGAGCCTTCGGCCAGCAGGCCCGCTTCCATGGCCCGGGCCAGCAGCGCCGCGTCGGCAAACAGGGGTTTCAGGAGGCGGTCCGGCAATTCCGGCAGGGTCGGGTAATGGCTCTTGGGCACCAGCAGGCAGTGCCCGGGGAACAGGGGCTTGTGGTCCAGGAAGGCCAGGGAGAACTCGTCCTCGAACACCACGTAGGCGGGCAGCTCCCGGGAAATGATGCGACAGAATTTACAAGGTAATTCCATGGCGGCTATCTATGATTAGTTCAAGGTTCAAAGTTCAAAGTTGAACCTAGGCGTATTTAACCTTGAACCTTGAATTAAAAGCAAATGTGTGCATGAAGTATTTACACAGGGGGGACGCCTATGCTACCTGGACTTGGCAGCCTGGGCCTCTGGCCGGTGTGAACTAAAATCCTTTTTTCGGTGGCAGAGGTGCTACTCCCAATTTCCTGCACTGGCGGGCCGCGCTCCCCTTCCCAAGCGGACCTGGAAACTTGACAGGCACCCCTCAGTACAGTAATTTAAGCATGTTTGGCGAACTCAGGGTTTGGTCCAGGGTACCCCAAAAGCTTCGCCTTTTCCAGAAGAATCAGCAGTCCCGGGCAAAAAGGCAGTCGCGGCCCGACCGTGCCCTTTACCTGGCCTGCAAGGAGATCTCGAGATGCTGCGAGCTGTGCGCCTGAAATTTTTTCTCCTCTTTTGCCTCACCGTCTTGGCCGTCATCTTTGTGCTGCCCTCCGTGACCGGTGAGTTGCCGGGCTGGTGGGAGCAACACGTCAGCCGTGGTCTGCATCTGGGGTTGGATCTGCAAGGGGGCATGAACCTGATCCTGCAGGTGGACATGGACCAGGCGATCAACAACTCCTTGAACCGTGCCGGCGTGGACTTGAAGCAAAAGGCCGAAAAGGGGGGAATAGACCTGAAGCTGGGAGATCTGGCCCATCAAGCCCTCCCCGTCACCCTGACCAAGAGAGATGATCAGGCCGCCTTCCTGAGGCTGATGAAAGATGAGTTCCCGACGCTGGAAGTTGGCGAGCCCCAGCGCCAGGATGACCACCTGGTCTTTGGCCTGACAGTCAAGCCCGAGGAAATCAAGCGGTTGCAAGAGCGCACCCTTTCCCAAAGCCTGGAGGTGCTGCGCAACCGCATCGACCAGTTCGGGGTCACCGAGCCGGTACTGGTGCGCCAGGGAACCGAGAACATCGTGGTGCAGCTCCCCGGCATCCAGGACCCCCAACGGGCACTGGATCTCATCGGCCAGACGGCGCAGTTGGAATTCAAGCTGGTGGACGATAAGGCCGGCCCTGATCTGCCGGGGCTGATTGAGCAGGCCCTCAAGGAGGGCAAGCTGAAACCCGGCTATACCCAGGAGCAGCTCAACCAGGCCCTGGCCGGCAAGATCCCCCCGGACGATGAGGTCTATATCGAAAAGAAGGTCAACAATGAAACCGGGCGGCTGGAGAGGATTCCCCTGCTGTTGATGAAGAAGGTTCTGATGACCGGCGCCGACATCATCGACGCCAGTGCCAACACCGGCCAATATAACGAGTATCTGGTCAATTTTGAGTTCAACAGCCGTGGGGCCCAGGAGTTCTCCCAGATCACCGAGGCCAACCTCCATAAACGCCTGGCCATCATCCTGGACAACGTAGTGCAATCGGCCCCGGTAATCCAATCCCGCATAGGAGCCCGGGGCCAAATTACCGGCTCCTTCACCCCCCAGGAGGCCCATGACCTGGCCATCGTCCTGAGGGCCGGGGCGCT
>JBEKDQ010000150.1:0-6198 GCA_050014275.1 Desulfobaccales bacterium
TCCTGGTGGATCTGGCCCAGGAAATCCCCCAGGAAAAAGAATACATGTCAGACGTGGTCCATTTCAACCCGGCGGGTTCCCGGCTGGTGGCCCAAAAGATCGCCGCCGGCCTTTCGCCGCTGCTGGCCGCTCTTCAGAAACGGCCAGAAGGCCGTTAATCGCAGGGCGCCGGCCCTGCCTTGCCGCGCCTGGACCATCAAGGGAGAAGAGGTGCTGGCAGCGTGGGGGCGAAGTGGCATGGATGGCAGCTTTATAACTCAAATTTCACACCCCTGAATTATGCAGCGCCGCCGCCCCCAGGGGCCTGAATAAAGGCAAAAACCGCCGGGGGCGGCGGTTCCACACAATTACCTGGTGCGAAACTTGAGTTTATAACACTAAGGAATAGTGCGAGCTTTTTCCTTCTCCCCCTCGAGGGGGAGAAGGGGATTTCCTGACTTGGGAGGCGAGGAGACATGGCCAAACTGTTCCAGCCGGTGAAATCACTTAATGCCGAGGAGGCCAAAGACTACATGGTCCGGCACCGGGAAGGGGATTATCTCATCCTGGACGTGCGCCAACCCTGGGAATACCAGGAGGCCCATATCCCCGGGGCTCGACTCCTGCCCTTGCCGGACCTGCCCGGGGCCTATCAAACCCTGGACCCGGATAAGCCCACCATCGTCCACTGCGCCATAGGCGGCCGCAGCCGGGTGGCAGCCCAACTATTGGCCGGCCTCGGGTTCAAGGAGGTTTATAATCTGGACGCGGGGATCAAGGCCTACCGGGGACAAACCGCCACCGGCCCCCAGGAAATGAATCTGGACCTGGTGCGGGGCGATGAAGACCCGGCGGAGATCACCCTCCTGGCCGTTGGCATGGAAAGAGCCGTGCAACTGTTTTGTGAAACCCTTAAGGAGCGCACCCGGGATCGGGAACTTCAGGAACTGTTCGGCTCACTGGCCCGGGTGGAGGAGAGCCACCGGCAAAGGCTGCTGGAGCTCTATCGGAGCCTTAAACTCGGTGGCCGGGAGTTGGACGAGAAAGCGGCCACCACCGCCACCTTGGAAGGCGGCTTCCCTTTTGAGGAGTTCCTGGCGGCCAACGCAGCCTTCCTGGACACGGCGCCCCACGTCTTGGAGCTGGCCATGATGCTGGAGACCCAGGCCCTGGACCTCTATCTGCGCCTGGCCCGGCGGTCTGCCAACCCACTGGCCCGGACCATCCTGTTGGCCATCGCCGAGGAAGAAAAGGGCCACCTGGCTAGCCTGGGGCAGTTACTGGCGGCCAAAGCGGCGGGGGCGGGGAACTAGTGTGATGCTTCATAATTGCTATGACATTTCAAACTACCGTTTTTTAACCCCCCTTTGAAAATTTCCAAAGGGGGACATTAATACCCATGGAATTTAGGTTTTCGTTTGATTTAATGCATACTATTTACGAAGCACACCACTAGTTCGCTCCGATCTCATCATGGGTCCCAGGCCACCGTCTTACCCCCTTTTTTTTGGTGCGGAAGACACGGCCCGCGTCCTGGCATGCAGCAAGAGAGTGATATTATGACCAAGATCAGAAAAATCAAAAAAGTCTGGCAAAGCAAGCCCACGCTGGAGGGGGCGGGGGTCCGCCTGCGACGGGCCTTCGGGTACTACCAGGTGCCCCAATTCGACCCCTTCCTCCTCCTGGACGATTTTCGCGCTGACGATCCCGCCGACTATCTCAAGGGCTTCCCCTGGCATCCTCACCGGGGGATGGAAACCATCACCTATGTCCTGGCGGGGGAAGTCAAACACGGCGACAGCATGGGCAATCAGGGGGTAATCACCCCGGGAGACGTCCAGTGGATGACGGCCGGCAGCGGCATCATCCATCAGGAGATGCCCCGGGGCGACGATAAGGGTCGCATGTATGGTTTTCAACTCTGGGCTAATCTCCCGGCCTCGCATAAGATGATGGAGCCCCGCTATCGGGACGTGAAGCGTCTCCAGATTCCGGAGGTCTCCCCCGCCCCAGGTGTCCGGGTAAAGATCATTTGCGGCCGGGTTAACGGGACTGAAGGACCCGTCCGGGATATCGTCACCGACCCGGAATACCTCGAGGTGGCGGTCCCTACCGGGGCCGAGTTCCATCATCCCATCCCGCGCGGCCACACGGCCTTTGCCTACGTCATTGATGGGGAAGGCTATTTCGACCCGGAGCGGGACGCCTACGCCCACGAAGTCATCGGGGCCAATTATTTTGATTTCCAACGCCGTGGCGTCTGTGGTGACAGGGCCATTGTCCTTTATGGGGATGGTGACGGGGTGGCGGTCTCCGCCACCGCCAGCCCGGTCCGCTTCCTCCTCATCTCAGGACTTCCCATCGGGGAGCCCGTTGCCTGGTACGGCCCCATTGTCATGAATACCCAGGAAGAGTTGCGCCTCGCCTTCGAGGAATATCAGCAGGGCACTTTCATCAAACATGCCAACCCCGTGAGCCAGTCGTAGGCCGCGTCTTAGTCAGTACTGTCCGGCAACAAAATTGCAAGGGGAAGATTACATTATCTCGCGTTAAACTCTAGATCATTGTAATTTGAACGATATCAATATGTTATATCGATATAACTAAATCCCCTCTCCCCCCGTAGGGGCGGAGTTTCGCCGCCTGGGCGGCGAGACGCCGCCCCTACCGGCGATGGGATTTTTTGTAAGGGATAGGGTGAGGGGTGGCTTCACATGGTTTTTCGTAGGGGCGGACCCATGTGTCCGCCCTGTAGGGGCGGGTTTAAAACCCGCCCCTACTGCCCACCATTTCGCAGAGGGCGCACACATGGGTTCGCCCCTACAAGACCATTCATACCCCCTCACCCTGCTCTCTCGCCCCCAAGGGGGAGAGGGAAATAGCTTGTAAATTCCAGGAATTGATTAGCTTAGTGTCATGTTTCACAATTAGCTGGACATAATATCAAGACTGGAACGCTGGAATTGGCATGGTTGAGTTTCCCCTTTGGAAAATGAAGATTTAGATTAATTACAAGTGGTTATATTATTACCCCCTACCCCCCTTTTCCAAAGGAGGGTAAATATCAGTCATTTTCTCTGAAAATGCTGGTTGATGTCGGTGGGGCGCGCCTCCGTGCCCGCGGCACACTGCTAATGGCGGGATGCGCTTCGCCTTCCCGCCCTACGGGTTCTTTTTTTTGGTAAGCATTTTCATCGCTTTGGTGTGGCCGCCAGGCCATGAACCGTTTCAATGGATAATCAATTGCGGAACAGACCACTAGTGTCATGTCCCAGAAATACCTTTAAAAAAATCTACATGTTCTGGTAGCCGCAGGCTTTAGCCTGCGCTCATTTTATTAAGGGTTTTTGCAAGCTTAAGCTTGCGGCAAGATTAAAAGCCAAAAGATGAAGAACATTTTTTATTAAAGGAAAATCTGAAACATGACACTAGTGGGCATACCTAAGCTCAAACAATTCCCTACTCCCTGCCTCATGGCAAAAACCTTGCCGGACACTACTGCGTCTTAGTCGCCTTGAGGCGCGTCAGTGAGACGCTCGCCTACGGCCCTAACAAAAATAAAAAAGTCTCAGGCGTGGTATCGCAGCTTCAGTTCCAGGGGGTGGGGGTGCAGGTAGCTCCCTTGCAGGGAGCCCTGCCGATATTTATCGGCATAGTGATTGATCAGGCTAACCGGCGCTATCAGGAGCGTCTCTCCCCGGCGGTAGGAGTCCACGGCCCGCCGCAATTCCTCCCGCTCCTGGCGGCTCAGCGTTTGCTTGAGCCGGCCCAGCAGGTGATCCAGGACCCTCAAGTTTTTCCGGGAGGTGGCCGGGAGCTTAAGCGCCGCCAGGGCCAGGGTCTGGTAGGCGCTGAGCGTCTCCAGCAGGGGCAAGGTCTCCGAGGCCAGCAACTGCTCCAGGCGGCGGCCATGCCCAGGGCTATGGGCCAGAATCTGGAGGCGGTGGCGGTCATGGAAGGCCCCCAGTTGTCCCCTATCCGGCCGTTGCGCCAAAAACTCCCGCCAGCGCCGCTGGAAAAAGAGACGTTCCACGAAGTTCTCCCGAAGTTCCGGGTCGTGCAACTGCTCCTCGTCCACCACCGGCACCAGGGGGAAATGGGCCAGAAAGACCCGGGCGAAGAGCCCCGGGCCGGCGGCTGCCGGCGCCCCCCGCTCATTGTGGACCTTAACCCGGGCCGGGCCGCAACTGGGTGAGGAACTCTTAAAGATGAAGCCGGAGAGGTCCTCCCGGGCCAACTCCCCCACTCGCCGGCGGGCCCAGGCCAGCAGAGGCCGGGTCAGGTCCCGGCCGCTGTGCACCGTAAGGAGACGGGGGGCGTCGGGCCGGCCCACCAGGCGCATGGGCTCCCGGGGCACCCCCAGGCCGCACTCCACTTCCGGGCACACCGGGGTGAACTCCAGGTATTGCCCCAGGGTGCCGGAGATCAAGGGCTCTAAGCGGTGCCCGCCATCGTAGCGCACCTTTTCTCCCCCGAGGCAGGCGCTGAGACCCAACCTGATGTGGTCGAGTTTCGAGTTTTGAGTTTCGGGGCGTCTGGCCACCACGACCAACTCTGGAGGGACTGCGCCGTCCCATTTCATGGCGTTGTAAGGATAGAAGCCATTTCGACTATTTCATACCCGGTCCGGCCAGCAATCTGGCGTGACTGCCTGCATGTGCAGAAGCCATTCGCTGTTCCGGTAGCAGGTCTTCATCCCAGGCCATTAGGCATTTTCTCCTTGGGAGTCAGGATTCTTATTATAGGGGGGCTTCATTCTCTCGCACCAGCATCGGCCGTGTCATTGCGTCCACATCCAGCCTGTAATGGGCCACTTGGGGCTTGGTCTGCGCCGCCGGTGGAGTTAATCCCACATTTATTCCCACATTAATGTGGTATTACCCCTTTTGTTCCAGGCGCCGCCATTTGGCGTCCCGGCCCTTGCCCAGGCTCTCCAGCCTCCCTTCTTCCCGCCAGCGGTTCATGACCAGGCGGATGGTATCGCGGCCGACATTGGGGCAAAGGCGTTCCACTTCGGCGATGCCAAAGGTTCCCACCAGATTTTGCAAGGCATATTCCACCAGATTGGTCTTTGAGCCGCGCTTGGGCTGCTGGAGATTGGCCCGCGCCTCAAATTCTCGATAGGCCATCCGCCAGACGGAAAGAAGGTAGTTGAACCAGGGTAGGATATCATGCCGGTTCTCGTGCCAGCCGGTGGAACTCGTTTTCAAAACTTCATAATAATCCTCTTTGGTCTGTTCCACGATGCGCTCATGGCTGATGTAGCGTCCAACCTCGTAACCATGATGGTAAAAAGCGAGCAAGGTCAGGAGCCGGGAAACGCGGCCGTTGCCATCCCGAAAGGGGTGAATGCAGAGAAAATCCAGGACCAAGCAGGCGGAGGCCAGCAGCGGAGTGACCTGCAACTGGTCAATGGCATGGCGGTATGCCAGGCAAAGTTCGGCCATGGCCTCGGGAACCAGTTCCGGGGCGAGCGTTCGGAAGCGCACCTCGCGGCGGCCATCGGGAAAAATCTCGATGATGTCGTTTGGGGTGGTCTTCCACTGGCCAGCATCGCCGCTGGCGCCTCCCTGGGCCAGGGCATGAAGACGCAAACAGATTTCCGGAGCGATGGGAATCTTGCGGTAATCGGTGTGTATCCAATTCAACGCCAACCGATAGCCGACTATCTCTTCCTCCGAACGGTCGCGAGGCTGGGTCTTTCCCAAGACGAGGGGACGCAGCCGGCTTTTTTCCACCGTCACACCTTCGATCCGATTGGACGATTCCACGCTCTCGATCAGCGCCATTTCCCTAAGCATCGTCAGAATTTGGGGGAGCTGGTTCTCGAAAAGTTGCTGGCGTCCCTTGCTTTCGGCCAAGGTTTCCAGCAACCACACGGTGGAAAGGGGCAGTCGAGTGTCTTGAAGCCGGGTTCCCCGGAAACTCATCATTTTCTGGGTACTCGAAACTGGGCAATCCAATCACAGGCTGGAAGCCTGTGCCACTGTCGCCCCTGCAACTCAAAACGAAACTAAATCCCCAGGTAGGTGCGCCTGATCTCATCGTTCTTCATGAGGGCCCGGGCCTCCCCTTCCAGGTGCACCCGGCCCTCCGCCAGGACATAGGCGAAGTCGCTCACCGCCAGGGCCATGGTGACGTTTTGTTCCACCAGGAGCATGGTGAGTCCGGTCTTCTTCAAGCGGGTGAGGGATTCGAACAGGGTGAGGGCCAGCAAGG
>JBEKDQ010000151.1:0-6195 GCA_050014275.1 Desulfobaccales bacterium
GAGACATGGGCGTCACCTGTTTCCACGGCATAACCAGCCTCCTGCCAGAAGTGGTTATGCCATTTTAAACTGTTACCCATGTCTCCGAACATGTGTTACCTATGTCCCCGGTCTATACACCCCCAAGCGGGGAGAGGGCAATAGCTTGTAAATTCCATGAATTGATTAGATAGTGTCATGTCTCAGATTTTCCTTTAATAAAAAATATCCATCATCTTTAGGCCTTTAAAATGTAGCCTCAAGCTTCAGCTTGCGAAAATCCTTAATAAAATGAGCGCAGGCTCAAGCCTGCGGCTACCAGAGCATGTAGTTATTTTTAATCAGATTTCTATCCGGTGGGCATGCCTAAGTTCAAATAATTCTCTACTGCCGGCCTCACAGCAAAAACCTTGCCGGACGCTACTGGTGGAGTATAGGTATGCGGAGTTCTCAGGTGCTGCGGACTCTTGAACTGGAGGGCGCCCCCCAAGAGAGAGGGCGGCGCCACGGGCAAACCCTGGGCGCGGAAATCCGGCAGATGCGCCGGGCCCTTCTGGCTTACCTGGCCCGGGTCAGCCTTTATGCCGGGGCCTTGCCCCTCTTTGGCGGGCTCCTCTTCCTGGCCCGGAGTTTTCTCCCCCGGACCCCGTCGCGTCTCAAGCAAGAGATGGCCGCGTTGGCTGCCGGGGCCCAGGTGAGCCTGGGGTCGGTTCTCCTCATTAACGTGCTCGACGACCTGGCCAACAACAGCCCGCGTTGTTCGGCCCTGGCGGTGGGGGAAGGGCATACCCGGGATGGCAGCTATCTTATGGGGCGCAATCTGGACTACCCGTTGTTCATCGACATTCTGGTGCAGCTGCAGATTTTATTTCTCCTGTATCCGGATCAGGATCAGGCCCTGGCGTCCCTGGCCTGGCCAGGGTACGTGGGAGTATGCACCGGCATCAATAAGTCCGGGGTGGCCCTGGCCCAACTCTCTGCTCCGAGCCGGGACCGCTCTCTGCAGGGCATGCCCGCGGCCATGCGCTTCCGGCTGGCCCTGGAACGGGGGGCCAGCGCGGCGGCGGCGGCCGACCAGGTCCAGCGGCTCCCTGGCACCATCGGCAACAATCTCATGCTTTGCGACCCCAGGGAGGCGCTGGTGTTGGAACTCTCCGCCCGAGGGGGGGTACGACGCCAGCCCCGGCAGGGCCTGATCACTGCCAGCAACCATTATCAAAGTCCGGCCATGCAGGCCATGAAAGGCCGGTTTCCACCCCGGACCCCCTATTCGCCGCTGGCCCCCTACCATTTCACCGAGGCTTACAGCCAGGCCAGGGACCGGCGGTTGCAGGAATTAGCCGTCGGCCGTCGCCTGGCTCCCCATGACCTGGAAAAAATTCTGGCGGATGAAGCCGTGGCCAATGCCGGCACCGTGGTGTGTGTGGTCTTTGCCCCTGGGCAGAGGACCATCTGGGTGGCCCGGGGGGAAAGGCCCCCGGTGAACCGCGGGCCTTTTTTCGCAAAAACCTTGTGGTAATTGCCCGGCCCTAAAGTTTACCCAAACTCCTCCCGGGAGCGTGGTGCTCACCCCCCCCTCCTTTCCTCACACCCCCTCCTGGCAATCTGACAAGATTGTCCTTAATTCAATCATTGGTATTACATAATTGTATTATTAGAGACCACGGGGACCCTCAAAGGCTGGATGGAAGAAAGAGGCGGTTCTTGTAAATACTAAATAATTCTGGGGCCTGGTCGAGTGAGCCAAGATGGGCATATTTCTTGCTTCTAATTTTAACTATGGAAGCCGCCCTCCCAGAACTCCAAATCCAGGTTCTCTATGAGGTTGGCCAGGACCTTGGCCAGGCCCTTAGTCTGGAGCAGGCCCTGGAAGCCCTCCACGAGATTCTGTGCCGCTCCACGTCCTTGAAATATGCCAGCGTCACCCTTAAGGACCCGGAGAACGGCCAATGGCGCTGCCGCGCCTCCCGGGATCTCCTTCCCGAAGGGCGGTCCAGAGCCGGCTGCCGCCCGGGGGAAGGGTTGGCCGGATCGTTCCCGATGACCGCCCAACCCTTTGCCATCCCGGCCATGGGCCAGGAGCCGTTATTTTTCAATCAAACCCGGGCCCGGCAGCTCCACAAGGAACAGATCTCCTTTATCGGCGTCCCCCTGCTGCGCCACGGCTCGCCCCTGGGGGTGCTGATGGTGGACCGCCTGTTCGGCGACCAGGTCTCCCTGGAGGAAGACGTGCGCTTCCTCAGCATTGTAGCCGCGCTCCTTTCCCCCTTCCTCGATCCGGAGGTGACGGAGAGGGTGGGGGAAGAGAGCCTGGAGCTGGAAAATCCCGCCCTGCGCCTGGAACTTTCGGGTAAGGCTCGAAATTTCTTCATCGTCGGCCAAAGCCCCGCCATCCTCAAGGCGCAGCAGCTGCTCGCCAAGTTGGCGCCGGGCCGGGCCCCGGTCCTGCTGATCGGAGAATCCGGCACCGGCAAGGCCCTGATGGCCCGGATGGCCCACGAATTGAGCCCCCGGGCCCGATATCCTTTCCTCAAGATAAATTGCGCCTCCTTGCCGGAAAACCTGCTGACCGCGGAGCTTTTGGGTTATGAAAAGGACGCCATCCCCGGGGCGGTCAAGGCCCGGCCCGGTCGCCTGGAAGAAGCGGACGGAGGCAGTATCTTACTGGAGGAAATCGGGGAACTGCCCCTCAACCTCCAAGCCAGGCTGGTGCGCTTCCTGCAAGAAATGGAGATCCAGCGTCTGGGCAGCAGCCGCACCCGGAAGGTGGATGTCCGCCTGCTGGCCGACACCTTCCAGGATCTGGACGCCGCGGTCCAGGCAGGATCCTTCCGGGAAGACCTCTATTATCTTTTGAGCCATGGTTCGGTCCGCATCCCGCCCTTGCGGGAGCGACGGCAGGACATCCCTCTTCTGCTTAATCACTTCCTGGACAAGGTTTCCAAAGAAAACGGCCATAGATTTTATCTGACCCAGGAGGCCCTGGAAGTTCTCCAGGATTATGCCTGGCCCGGCAATGTTCGGGAAATGGAAAACCTGGTGGAACGCCTGGGTATGGTGGTTGCAGACCCCGAAATCGGGATCAAGGATCTGCCCCCTTATGTGGCCCCGGCGCGGAAGGCGCAGACCGCCGACCATGCCTTTGTCGCCCGCCTAAAAGACATGGAAAAACGGGAAATCCTGGCCGCCCTGGAGCGCAACCGCTGGATCCAATCCCAGGCGGCCATGGACCTGGGGCTGACCCTGCGGCAAATCGGCTACCGGGTCAAACAGTTCGGTCTGGAAAGGTTCATCAAGGAGCAGAGGGGCCACAGCCGATCAGAATAGTTTGGCAGTCAACAGGAATTTGATTATGGAAAAGTGATTCAGGCGGGTTTTTTCATGTAACGAGCAATCTTGCCATAAGCCCGGTTTGACCCGCACAGCGCATTCAAATCATGTTCAATGTCTTTGTATCTTCCGCACTTACTAATCCATCTTCCATTCGGCAATTGGCGAGCAGCATGGGTCGGGGAACCATCATCTTTAACAAAGATTGCAATCTTGGCAAATCCTTCTTCATATAGCTCGTTTTCGCATACGTTATATCCTAATGTTTGAAAAGCGGCAGTAAATGCATCGAGTGTTACAGTTCGCGAAACCCCATTTGGCCAATAGCCACGACCAGTTGGCCACCACCAATTTTTCTTAGTCATCAGCGGCAAATGCAATACAGTTATACTTTTTATTTTTTTTACTTTTAATCTTAACAATGCTATTCCTTAATCCTGGGAATAGCGTCAGCAACACATGCATTAGGTTAATCCACTCTCCTGTCCCCATTTAATCCATGCATTTGTCATCCGATTAAGATTCCCTTCATCCTCCGGCAATACGGGATTAGCCCCGGTAATGGCTTCTAATGCCCAAAATAAATAATCAGGATCATGCTTTAGTTCATTCAGAATCAGACGAACAGCGTCAGGACCCATACCGATAATAGCTTGATATGAGGGCAACATCACCATTTCTGTTATGGATGACATGACAATAGATTCTTCCTGCCACTCAGCCAAAAGTCGTTTGAATTTCAGAAGAAGTGGATCAGCAACTTTGCATTCGGGCAATTTTCGAGTTGTTCGACGATATTTACTTATATCTAACAAATATTGTTCATATTTCCTTTTATGTATTATTTCACGGGGCAAGGCTTTATGTGTTACCAACCAGTTAAATTCATTTGATTTCGCAGTCCGACACGCGCAGTAATCTACAGCTAACATTATTCCTTTTCCTCCAAGCATTGGATACCAAGATTTGTAATCATCGTCTTTAGGCATTCATGTTTTTTGATTGCCCGCTCAATGGTATTTTTCAGTTGTTGAAGGTCATCGTCCTCTAGTCCTAAATAGATTTCTTTTGTCTCTCCGCTTTCACGATATATTATCTTTAAAGAGTGAACAATAACTGCCGCGGATGGCCTAATATCAGGGTGTTCCGGTTTAAATACCGGCCTGATATCTGAATAAAGCGCAGAATTAAGGAATAAATGTTGATGTTGTGGCATTAATCGATATGATTTAGCCCTTACTCCAAGTGTATCATACAATGACAATACTTTTATAAAAAAGTCTTTAAATGACTTCAAGGCTTCTTCTGATGGTTCCTTTATATCTTTTTTATCAATTTCTTTAAAAGCATCAATAAGCGCAGATGCAACTGAATCAATATCTCCCCCCGTAGTATCATAAAGGTTATAGATTTTGAATAAAACATCAATAACCTTGTCAGCTTTTTGATGGTCGACCTTTATAACATCAATAAAATGCTTACAAAATCTCTCGCGTTTGGAACCTTTTCAGGTTTTCTAATAATTTCCAAAAAAGCATTTCTTCTCTCTGGCTTTAACAAAAAGAGGTCAATAAAGGTTTTCCTGTCCTCTTTAGGAATATCAAACTTTAGCATTGCATGTGGTCCTCGCAGACAGATTTAGCTCACGCCACGCGTGCGACCATACCACAAAATTTACCCACAGAAAAGCTAAAATATTATATAATTATCGTAGCCAAGATTGCAAGTTTGACTACCCCTAAACTGAGATATTCCGTTTTCTTTTCAGGCATTTGGATTCGCCCCGCCCCTCACCTCATCCCAAAGAATTCAGCAACAAAGAGATGGGCTTGTTATCGGCGCAGGGGCCGCTGAACTGCATGGGCCCCGGGAAGCGGTAATGGTCCTCCCTGGCCCACTTCTCCCTTTCCCGGGCCAGGGCCAGGAATGCCGGCGACTCCAGGTCCACCCTCTGCTTGGCGATCACCAGTTCCAGGCGGCCCTTGCGTTCTTCCAGGTGCATCAAGGGGGCCAGGGGGATGCCGATGGGCCGCCAGTCCGCCAGCCGCCGGTGCAGATCCTGGATGCCGGCCATGTAACCGCTGGCCCCGTCGGCCAGCAAGACATAGGCGGTCTGCCCCAGGTTGTAGGCATAGTCGCAGTCGAATTTGGTGGGAAAGGTGCCCCGGCCGTCGTAGCCGTAGTAGTGGTTCTGGGTGCGGAAGATGCCCTTATAGAGCCCCTTGGCCTTCTGCTTTCTGAGGTAGGTGGCCACCATCTCCAGGAGGATGCGTTCGGTGTTGACCATGGCGAACTGGAAGTTGCCGTGGCTGTCCCGGGGCAACATCAGCCCCCGTTGCAGCAGGAAGGGGAATCCCAGGAAGACCCGGCTGTCATAGTCCCGCCAGATGTCGTGGTTGTCGATGAGCTGCACCTGGTCCTCATAGGAGAGCTGCTGAAAGGACTCTTCCTCCGAGGCCTCCCGGTTATAGGCTGCGATGATGTAACTGATCTTGATGATCAAGATGTTGATTTCATGAATGAACTCCAGGATGCCCTCGGGAATCAGGATGGTGCCGTAATTCTTGCCCTGTCCAGCCCGCTCCACCACGATATCGGCAATGAGGCGCACTACCTGGTGGATGGTGAAATCGTTTTCTTCGATCTCTTCACCGATGAGGATGACATTGGGATGGGTCTGCAAGGCCACCTCCAGGGCGATGTGGGAGGCGCTGCGGCCCATGAGGCGGTTGAAATGCCAGTACTTCAAATCCGACTTACAATCGGAATTGAGGTTGCCGATTTCGGTGGCAAAGGCCATGCAGGCGGAGTGGTAGCCAAAGGGGAGCTGCAGCAGGCCGGGGACCTGGAGGTCGCCGTCGATGGTCTTGGGAATGCCCACCACCC
>JBEKDQ010000152.1:0-6172 GCA_050014275.1 Desulfobaccales bacterium
CAGGCGTCGGCGAATACGCCGCCCACTTCCTGCGCCATTCGCTTAGCAAGCCCGCGGCCTTAAACGCCCTGTAGTCCGCCCACATTTCGGCGGTTAGACAGGCTTGAACCGCCTCAAGATGATCTCAATCGCAGCGCCGCCTCGTCGCCGTAGTGGCTTATATGGCCTTAGCTTCCCTTGCCCTTTTGCCCAGAAGATTTCCCCTGCGCCCTTAATACCAGGACTCCTGGTGGGGCTTCGATGCCAAGATGGACCTGCTTCCCCCGCACCTGCACGACCGTTACTCGGATATTGTCCCCGATGCAGACTGTTTCATCTTCTTTTCTGGTTATTACCAGCATGGGCTTATCCGGGCCAAGGGTAGGTGGAATGCTTAATTGCCAGGTAGTTAGCGTTCAGGGCTGGTTCCATAAGGGTGATGGCGGCAAGGCGGCGGGCCATGTAGGTGACTTCCCGGGCTTCGTCTCGGCTGAGAGGTCGGCCCAGAAGATCGTGTTCCCGTAGCTAAGCCACTTCTTGATAACCTGGTAGCCGCCGATGTAGTAGCCCCAGACCCGGGCCGGGATGTTTTGCCAATAGGCCGACTCGTTCAGGTAAATGTCGCAGGTGGTTTCGCCCAGGTGCTCAAGGGCTTCATCCAGGGTGAGGCCCAGGGCCCCGGCCCCTTCCCGAATGGCCGTCAATTCTTCCGGGGCGTAGTCCCGGGTGATCACCTTGCCCTTGCCGGGCATGGTCACGCCGTCTTTTCCGGCATGGCCCCAACCCGCGGTAAGGGCTAAATCGCCGGCGTCCGCTTGACTTCTTCGGCGGCGTCTCGTTCCTCCTGGAACTCCGGCAGCATGAGTTGTTTCTTGGGACCTTCTGGCGGCTCCCAGCCGGTCAGGGCGTTGGTGAGGAAGACCCCCACCCGTTCGGCCTTCTCTTCGGAGAGGGGCGCTCCCAGGTTCGCGAGCAACAGACCCAATTGCAGGTGAGCCACCACGAAAGGCGCCGGCAGAATCTCAAAGCCGAAGACCCGCTCTCGGGCCGCGGCCTTGAGATCCTGGACGGTCAAGGCATCCTCCCGGTCCTTCATGGTGGCGTGAATCCGCTTCAGGACCTCCACCAGGTAGGCCCCGGTGCCGCAGCAGGGGTCGAGGACATAGACCCGGGGATCGGCCAGGCCGTCGGCAATCCCCAGCTCCTGCCTCAGCATGGCTTCTACCCGGGCAACCATGTATCGGACGACCTCCGGCGGGGTGTACCAGATACCCAGGTCCTTGCGAAGCTGGGGATCAAAGGCTTTCAGGAAGGGCTCGTAAAAATACTGGACCGCGTGGCCCTCATCGAATTGGGAGAAGAAGGGGAGCCGGTCCACCCGGTTCAGGACCGCGGCGGTCCAATCCAGGACCTCTTCCAACCCCAGGGGCCCCAGTTTGGTGGGGGCGGCCACCTGCTCATACAGGACCCTGATCATGGGAACTCGGAGATAAAAGGGGGTGAGGCGCCAATCGAAGAGCTTCTTGGGGTCCGGTATCGGGTTCTTTTTGTGCCACAAGACCCAGGCGGCGAACACGCCATAAAAAAGGGTCTGCACCAGGGTTGACCGGAAGAAGTGATCGCCCTTTTCGCCCTCGAACTTGAGCCCCAGCGCTTCTTCCAGGGCGGCCCGCAGCCCCGCCAGGGCCGGCAGGTCCTTACCTTCAAGGCGGGCCCGGGCGTCCCGGGCGTAGGAAGCCAGGAACCAGGCAACGTCTTGGGGGCCGGTCAAGGGGGCGGCATGGAGCAGCACCCGCTTGAGGTATTCGGTGAAGCGTTCGCCGTGTTCCTGGGCCGTTCGGCGGGGGTGCCTGGCCGCTTCCCAAAAGGCAGCTTCACTTTCGGCCAGGCGGTAAGTCTCCAGCTTGACGGCCTGACCGGAGGCATCCTGGCCCACTAGGACGAAATCGCGGTAATTGGTCACCAGGACTTGCCGGTACTTCCCCCAATAGCGGGTCACCTGTTCGCCGTCCACTGTCACCCAGGCATCATCTCCGGTTGATTTAACCTCGATCACTCCCCGGGCCGGCATCTGGCCGGCCATGGGCTTATGATTCCCGGATTTCTGAAATTGCTCCCGAGTGAATAAGCCACCGTCAGGCAGACCGGCCCCCACATTCTGCAAGCTAATGATGCACTTCACTTTGGGCTTGAGGGTCTTACCGATCTCGTTCAGCAGGTTAGCCAAAGGGCCGTAATAGGAAGTCTCCTTGACGGCTGCGCCGGATGAGCGAATTTCGGATAATTCCTTGAGGTAGGTTTCCAGCGGATTCATCGGGGCTCACCCGAAAGCATTATGCCACGGGTAGAAGCCAATAGGTTAGCACTTTTTTTGGGAAGGGTGGGCCTTGGCTAATCTCATGGCCGGAGAAATTTTAAATGGGGCAAATAGGTCACGATATTCTATAATTTATGAGGAGCAGGGAGGGGATGGGTGCTCCCGGCGAGTTACTCGGACCCTTGGGGCGAGCTGCGCTATCTGCAAGCGCCGCGCTAAGACGGTCCTGCTTCCCAGCAAAGCATTCCGGGCGCATGAGGTGGCCGCCAGGAAACAGCTTTATGGGGTTAAGGGATTTTATCGGGGAGGTATCGGTAAAGTGCCTCTACTGGCTTCCCACGGCCTGCCGGCCTGATCTCTGCAATCTGCTCGCGGCCTCCCATGATCTCCTGGAGGTCTGCGGCCTGATCGAGGATGACAGGTTGATTATGTCTGTTGACGGCTCCCGGATCCAGGGCAAAGACGCCGATAACCCGCGGGTGGAGATTGAAATTTTGCCTTTTCAGGGTCCAGGGGTTAGCCTTGCCTCCCCTGTTCCCGGGCCTCCTGCAGCCTCTCAGCGCCTCGATTTTAGGGTCCAGGGGTGAAATATGCCAAAATTTGAGTTTCAGCTCTCCAAACGGCCGGCCCCGGCCCCGGTGGCCAGCAAGCCCCGCCGGCCCCCGGGCAGGCCCCCAGCTAAACCGAAAAGCCCTCCCAGCTCTAATAATACATTACTAGTTAATAATATATTAGATAGTGTAGAGGATGAGGAATCAGCGAAGAATTTAAAAAGCCAGATGACGGTGAAGGAATTGAAATTTTTGGAGTTTCACCTTGTCGAAGGTATGAATATTGATAAGTCCATGATATCAGCAGGTTATGGTAATTTATCTCAGGATGGAAGATATTACATAGCTAAAAAAATCAAAGAAAAGTATGGAACTCAGGCAGGGGACCATCGAAAAATATTTAGGATGGTAGGCGCTGGGGAAGTGGCGGTAGCTCAAGGTCTGCTTTCGATTGCTCAAGGTCCGTACCCTGCCGATGTCCGGCGCAAGGCATGGGCGGATATTGCCTCCTGTCTGGGCCTCAAGTCTGAGCAGGTGGAGGGTTTCCAGGGCATGAGCATCAATATTCGAGGCATGGCGCCAGAGGATAAGGGCCTCGTGGTAGAGGTAGACGGCCAGGCAGCCAAGCCAGCGCTCCCGCCCCCGTTCAAGCCCGCACAAGTCACAAAATAGGTCCGCTTTCCCGCACTGGGGACCAAGGCGATGGGAAGTATGGCTGTTTGCCTCGCAGCTAAATACATGGGTGATTAAGGGTATGTTATCATGAAATTCAGCGATGAAGATTTGCAGAAACTCCTCGATCAAAACCTCTCAAAAGCAGAAATCGCACAAAACCTCGGAGTGACTAAGGAAACTGTCAGATATAGGACTAACCAGCTTAAATCTAAACAGAAATCCATTGACCCTGAAATACTCAACCTTGAGACAGAAACAGACAGAATTGACTGCAAATCTGCCCTTACCTTGCAAGAACAAATTTTCCTTGATCTTCACCTGATTGAAAAGAAAAGTATTAAAGATGCAATGATTCAGGCAGGTTACCAAGATCTGCCAGAAAGAACGATATATTTTAGGGCTCGCAAGATATTGCAGAAGTATGAGGCGCGCACGGAAGATCACCGAAATATAATGCGGACCATCGGCGCCGGCGAGGTTGCGATTATTACCCGGTTGTGGCATGAGGCCCAGACAGCCGCCTCTGCCGGCGCCCGGGTCCAGGCTCTCACCACCTTGGGGAAATGGATAGGGCTTGACAAAGAAGATATTCAGGGCAATCAAGGTGTTACGGTTATCATCCAGGCGCTTGACAGCGCCCAGCAGGTTAATATCCAGGCTCCGGGTCCTCCCACCAGTCCTGCCATCCCTTCTTACAACCACCCTCGGCCGGCTCGGCCAGGCGAACCGATCACGATCACCAAATAATTCTCACAGAGTCCACTTTTCGTGCCTTTCACCATTGATTTGGAGCCCTCTAAGGGCTAACCGGCTCTGCCGCGGGCCGCATAGTCCAGGACGCTTAACTGGTCCACGTAGTCAAAAACCGGGTAGCGTCGTGGTGGAGCAGACCGTCTGGAGCGGAGTTGTGTCGGTTTTCGCCCTTGAAGGCCACCCCCAGGCCACTAAGTGCTATGCCTGGTCCTCACCCATGGAAGGGATGCCGTCTCCCTGCATTTCATGTTTTATAACTTCGGGAGAATCCATAAGAGCCTGAGAGTGACCCCGGCGATGGAAGCTGGCGTGACCGATCATGTGTGGAGTTTGGAGGAAATTGCAGGACTGGCGGGATAACCATCATCAAGTATGCCTTTTAGGGGCAGCACATAACTGATGGTTCGGGTCCCACCACAGTAACTTTAAAACTGCCATATCTAGGATACCAAAAATACGCTCTTGCCCTGAAAGCCGGAGAGAGACAACTCTATCAACATCATCCTGTCCTATTTCAGCAAGTCTTTCCTGTGCCTCGCTGGATAGATCGCCGACTGCTATGGTGTGATTTCTGTGTTTTTCAGTAACTAAAATCGTATTCCAGGTCTTCTTCTCAAATTCTGCCAGCTTCTCCTTGATTTCTGCCGCTTTTGGTTTTTCTAAATCGTGCCATCCCCCAGGATCAACCATTTGAAGAAGAGAAACTTGCCAGGAGGGGTATTGTCTTCTGACATCTGGGAGTGCTTCTGAATTAGCTCTTTTCGAGCGAGAAACCTTCTCTTGAGTCTTGGGCCTCTTCCTCATGATCGCGATCACAAGCTAGAATAATATTCCACCATTGAAGCATGCGAGATTTCTCTGTTCCCTCGATCACTAGGACCCAGCCCTTTCCGGGCGTTTCTCCATGGGGGTTCCTTATGGGTAAGATCCGTTAACCATTGAGAACTTTTGCCTCCATAATACTTCAATACAGCATGAATGGTTGCCCGCTGCTCCTTATCAAAAATATCTGGTTTTCCCCGCGAACATTTAATGATTTTGAACGCACCTTTATGTAAATCATAAAGGCGGGGGACCACAGGACCATTTGCCCACGCTTCAATCCGTTCAGGAAAAAGCGGCTTATCATCCCAGACGAGAGACCAAGCCTGGCAATAGTAGACCAGTTTATGGAGTTTAAATGTGGTCATTTCGCCACGCTCTCGGAGAATAAACGATGCTAAATCATAACAATTTGGCATTTTTCTCTCCTTTAAATGGCATTAACCACCTGGGGTATTGTCCTAGTGTCCTAAATTCAGACCATGCCCCGTATACTTACTCGCTCAGCTCGTTCAACTCGCTTCGCTCGTAAGTATACGGGGCATGGTGCTAAAAGTCAAGAAGTATTTATGGAAATTAAGTGAGTTAATGACAATTTGCTGTCATGGGGATCATCTTGGTGAATTTCTGGACGGGTTGAATCTGAGGAAAATTTTGGGAAGGCGGATTCAACTTGATATAATACCATGATTTGCACTCGCTTGCAAAATTTAATTCAAATTAGTACACTACCCGGCGCTGGCCTTGAGCACCCGCCCAAGTCAAACAAATTCCAGGCCGGAGCCTTCTTCTTTTGCCGCGGCCTTCACCAGGATTTGCAGGTTCCGCCAGAGGTTCAGCTTGGTATGGCATCCTCGCCTCACGCTTCCATCACGCCATCCTCACGCTCCTTTGTGAGGCCAAAACCCGCACGGTTACTGACTCAAAAGGTTGCCTCACGGAAATCACGGTATTTTCCCAGGAGAGGGACACATATTATTAAGGGGGGCATATATAAGGGGGGGGTGTTCCCCTTAGAAGGTCTTATATGGAAAAAAACCGTGATTTCCGTGAGAGGCCCCTCTAAGCTACAACT
>JBEKDQ010000153.1:0-6171 GCA_050014275.1 Desulfobaccales bacterium
CCCCATTACCTCAGGTGCAACACCTTCAACGGCATCCACGGCCGCACCCTGCCCCTGGCCACCGGGGCGCAGCTGGCCAACCACGAGATGGCGGTGGTGGCCGAAGCCGGCGACGGTGACTGCTACGGCGAGGGGGGCAACCACCTGCTGGCCACCCTGCGGCGCAACCCCAATCTCACCCTGGTGGTGCACAACAACCAGGTTTACGCCCTGACCAAGGGCCAGGCCTCCCCCACCACCGACCAGGGCTTCAAGACCCTGCTGCAGCCGGATGGGGTGGCCTACCCGCCCCTGCACGCCCTGGCCCTGGCGGTGAGCCAGGACTGTTCCTGGGTGGGCCGGGGCTTCGCCGGCATGGAGGAGCATCTGACCGGCCTCTACAAAGAGGCCCTCAGCCACCGGGGTTTCGCCTTGCTGGAGGTGCTGCAGCCATGCGTCACCTTTAACCGGATCAACACCTATCAATGGTTTCAGGCTCGGGTTTACCAGGTGGAAAAGGAGGCGGGCTACGACCCGGAGAACGAAATTTGGGCCTTCCAGAAAGGCAGGGAGTGGGGAGAGAGAATTCCCCTCGGAGTGATCTTCAAACGGCCTCGCCCCTTGCTGGAGGAAAGCCATCCGGTCCTCGGGGCCGGTCCCCTGGTGCGACAACAACCGCAGCGTCCTGTAAAGGAGCTTTTAGCCGATTTTTTCTGAGCAGTCTGCGGGGGAAACTTTTATGCCATATTTTCCAGGAAGCGCCCTCAGGGAGTTGCTGGCCGAATTTTTCTGAAAGGAGATAGCTCAACATGGCGGCTCACAAAAAGATCAGCTCCTGGGACATCCTGCGGGAACCGAATCGCATCCTGAAGGAGAAAGATTATAGTTCCGACCTGGAGCTGTTGATTTACCTGCTTAGCTGGGCGGTGGAAATCGGGATCTGCTTCACCTTTGCCATTGCCTATATGCGGGGTTGAACGGCAAAATCGGCATCTGTAACATATCATAAATTTCTAACAATAATATTGAAATTAAACTTTAACAGACTTAACATATACTAAGGAAAGATCTCGCCATCATGCGGAAAGTTCGAGTGGACGGCGGGAGCAGGCGCGGAGCAGGAACCCACCATTTCCTGGGGGTTACCAGAGGCACTGGCGTTGAGGGTGTCGCAGAGCCTAGGAACTTTTCGGCAGAGGCTCAGGGAGGTGTGGGAGAACAATGATTAACGAACTGTTGGCTCCAGGCGGCAGCCTGGAAATGGTGGAGGGAGTCTTTAAGAACGGCGCCGACGCCGTGTACGTGGGGGCCAAGGGCTTCAGCCGTCGCAAGTGCCGCTGGGAGTTGGAAGACAGTGACATCGCGGAGGCGGTGCGCATTGCCGCCAACTACCGGGGAAAGGTGCGGGTAGCTTTAAACGCCGAAATCCCGCTGGAGAAAATTCCCCTGGTGGTAGGTAAGGTGGAAAAGTATGCCCACTTCGGTATCGAAGGGGTGATCGTCAAGACCCCGGCGGTGATGCAGGCGGTGCACCGGCAGTTTCCGCAACTGGTCATCCACGGCAGCGTCGGCTGCAATATCCAGACCCAGGAGGAGATGGCCCGCTTTAAATCTTACGGAGCCAGCCAACTGGTGGCCTCCACCGAGATCAATACGGTGGAGAAGCTGACCCGGTTCAAGCAAGAGGCGGACGAACTGGGATTAAAGACCGAGGTGCTGATCCACGGTAACCGCTGCATCGGCGGGGTGGGCAATTGCCTGTTCCACGAACTCATTGCGGACTCGTATGTCCGCAAGGTCTACCGCGACGAAGACGGCAATGAGATCGTGGAATACGAAGGCTGGCCGGACCGTAGCGGCAGTTGTTTCCGGCTCTGCCTCCTCAGCGAAGACCAGCGGCGCCGGGTCCTTTCCCGGCGGGGGCAGTCTCCGGAGAAGATCGAAGCCATCAACGAACGCGTCCGGCTGCAGCCCAACGTGGCCTTCGCCATTCTGGGAGAAGAATTGAAGGCTTATCTAGACCTGGGGTTGGCCTGCCTCAAGGTCCAGGGGCGGGAGTATGGGGTCTCCATGATCTCCAAGATGATCTGCTGCTACCGCCAACTCATCAATGCCCACGCCCGTGGTGAAGACATCAATGACACCTTTTACCGGCGCATCCAGGACCGCCTGGCGGCCCTGGTGGCGGAGCGTGATCGGGCCCGCCAGGAAAAGACCAGGGAACTGCACAAGAATATTGTCGGCCTGTAACCGATCAGATTAGCCAACCTAAAAATTTTAGTTTATTTCGTTGGGAAGCCTGCCCTATAATGGGGCAGGCTTCTTTTATGGTCGTATCGGCAGCCACCGCTTTTGCCGGCGGCAGATCCGCCAGACTGGTGAGACCGGGGCTAACCAGGCCGCTCGTAGCCTCACCCCGAATGCCTCCTGGGCACATTAGTGTCGGAAAGTTTTTGCTATTGTAGAGATAGGTTTGAACTTAGTCATGCCCACTAGCTAATCAATTCATTGAATTTAAAGCTATTTCCCTCTCCCCCCTTGGGGGGGAGAGGGAAAGGCGAGGGGGGGGTATGGAACGGCGATGAAGCCACCCCTCACCCGGTGTCGTCCCCTCGCAGGGGATAGGGGATTTGGTTGGATGGGTATAATATCTTGATATCGTTGAAATTACAATGGCATAGATTTAACCTGCGAGATAGTTTAAGTTTCTTCATACAATTTTGTTGCCGGACACTATTGTCCTGGGCACCCTTAAAGAAAAATGGACCGGGAATCGCGTCTGATCCGGAACATTGTCGAATTTCGCGAAAGTTATCATGACTTGCGCGCCGGGGACGCGGTGCTCGGCCCCCTGGCCCTGCGGCCTGGCGAGGAGTTCAAACTCTTGGACCTGGCAGAGCGGGGGGTGGCCCTGTTCCCCCCGGCCCTGGCCCAACTCCTGGCCCGCTCCAAGGCCGCCCAGGCGGGGGTGCTGGGAGAGTTCATGGGGCCCGGAACCTTGGTGGTTTACGGGCTCGGCGATCTGGCCGCCAATCTCTCCGGGTTTGCCAGCCGGCACAGAGGCGCGGTGGTCAGTAAGCGGGACCGGAGCCACCTGGGGCTGGGGGTGGGCTGCTGGCCTTCCCTGGAGTCCCTCTATAGCCTGGCGGGGCTCCAGCCGATGCCCTATCCCCTGGTGGTGCAGCCCCTTCTGGAAGGGGCCAGGGATTTGCGGGTGGTGGTGGTGGCTGATTATGCCGAAGCCTATGAGCGGGTCAACCCCCACAGCTTCCGCAAAAATCTCTATCAAGGCGGCGCCTCACGGCCAGCGGCGCTGGCCCCGGCCCATCTGTTTTTCTGCCGCCAGGTCATGGCCCGGGGAAAATTTCCCTATGCCATCCTGGACCTCCTTGTCGGACCGGACGGCGAAACTTATCTTTCGGAAATCAACCTCAGGGGAGGCCTCACCGGCGCCCGCCTCAGCCAGGCGGAGTTTCTCCGGCGGGTGGCCGCCCTGGCCGAGGAATTTTGCCGACCATGGGCAGACTCAGGGAAGATCCCCGTTTAAGAAATCGTCTCCGGGTCTTTAAGGACCGGGCCGACGCCGGCCGACTGCTGGCGGAGCGCCTCCTGGCCCAGCGCAGCCGGAAGCCGCACCTGTTTGCCATTCCCGCCGGCGGCGTGCCGGTGGCCGCGGAGATCGCCCGGGGTCTGGCCCTCTCGCTGGACCTGCTCATCGTGCGCAAGATCCAGCTCCCCTGGACCACCGAGGCCGGTTTCGGGGCCCTGGACCCGGAGGGGGCAGCCATCTTCAATGAGGAGCTGCTCCGGCTGCAGCCCCTGACCCAGGAGGAGATCGCCGCCCAGATGGCCAAGGCCGCCGCGGTCAGCCGCCGGCGGGAACAGAGGCTGCGAGGCGGCCGCCCCTACCCGGAGCTGGCGGGAGAGCCGGCCATCATCGTCGACGACGGCCTGGCCTCCGGGTTTACGATGCGGGCCGCGGTGCGATTCCTGAAGCGCCGGGGCTCCGGTGAGATCCTGGTGGCGGTGCCCACCGCCTCGGAGCGCACCGTGCAAGACCTCCTGCCCGAGGTGGACGAACTCCTCTGCCTCAACGTCCGGAGCGGCTGGTCTTTCGCGGTGGCCGACGCCTATGTAAACTGGTATGATCTGGATGAGGAGGAAGTGCTGGAGATTATGGCGACTTTAACGCAGAAAGATAAATAATGCTTATCTACGGGATAGATTTTACCAGCACTCCTTCCAGGAATAATCCGACATAGAAGCGTATCCTGGCTTAGTAGCAAGGAACCTCATTGGGAGAGAATCCTATAAAGGGAATAAAGGTGATCAGTCAAGAAAATTAGAAGCCAGAACCAATATTATTTCACAATTAAGAGAAAACAAGTTTAGAAAATTATATGGTTTTTGTGTTGAACTTAGAGAAAAATTCAAAGAAAAATGCATTGCGGATAAAGGTGGGGATTGGTTAGATGCCATTCTTTGTGCGGTCCAGGCCGGATGGGCATATTCCCAAAGATTTAACAATTTTGGAGTGCCTTGTGATTGTGATATTAACGAAGGGTGGATAATTGACCCATCAACATATAATCCTAACCTAAGCATCGTTTAAGTCCCCCTTTCCTAAAGGGAGATTTAGGGGGATTATTTAGAGGGCAGTTAATCCCCCCTGCCCACTTTAGAAAAGAGGGGAAAAAACTCGTTTGAATTGTATAAGTTCCAACAAGCTGCCTTTCATCCCCCTGGGCTCCCTGGCCTTCGACATCGACGGGGTGGTGGCCGACATCATGACCACCTTCCTCGCCCTGGCCCGGGAGCGCTACGACTGCGGCCACCATCTGCGCTATGAGCACATCACCACGTTTTCCCTGGAGGACTGTCTGGATCTGGAGCCCCGGATCATTGCCGAACTGATCCGGGAACTCATCGACCGCCCCCTCCAACTGGCGGTGGAGCCCTTCCCCCAGGCGGTGCCGGTCCTCACCCGCCTGGCCCGGGAGAGTCCCCTGTTGTTCGTTACCGCCCGGGACCAGGCCGGGCCTATCCTGACCTGGCTGCACCGCACCCTGGCCCAGGTGCCGCCCCAGAATATCCGGGTGGTGGCCACCGGTGATCCCGACCGCAAACTCCATTACCTCCTCGAACAAAAGATCCGGTTCTTCGTGGAGGATCGCCTGGAAACCTGCCTGCTTTTGTCCGACCACGGGATCACTCCCATCCTCTTCGCCCAACCCTGGAACCGCCGGCCCCACCCATTTTTGGAAGTGGCGGACTGGCCGGCCCTGGCCAGCCTTCTCTTCGAGGAGGAATAAATGAGTGGGGGAGGGATTGCAAGTGGCCGACGGCCCTTACCCCCTCCCGCGATCCCCATAATTTGCTAATATACAAGGGGCGACCCGTTGGGTGGCCCGGGCGATCCAGTGGTTCGCCCCTACGGCGGTCAGCTTTTGCCTTGGTAGCCGCAGGCTTTAGCCTGCGCTGTAAGTGGCGCCGGTTTCCAGCCTATGAAACCACAGGCCAGAGGCCTGTGCCACTAGTCGCCCTCCAACCCTTCCTTTTTCCCCCTCATTAAGATAAAATTTCTTTATGACTCAGCGGGAGGCGGCATTAGCAGGGAAGATCACTCCGGCCATGGAGCAGGCGGCCAGGCGGGAAGGGTTGGCCCCGGAGGTGATTCGCCAGGGTCTGGCCGGGGGCACCCTGGTGGTGCCGGCCAATCCCGGGCATTTAGGGCTTAAGCCGCTGGCCATCGGCCAGGGGGTGCGGGTCAAGATCAACGCCAATATAGGCACTTCCCCCCATGACTGCGACCTGGAGAAGGAGCAGGCCAAGCTGGCCGCCGCCCTGGAGTTCGGGGCGGACGCGGTCATGGACCTGTCCACCGGCGGTAGCCTGGACGATATCCGCACCGCCCTGATGGCCCAATGCCCGGCGCCCTTCGGCACTGTCCCCATCTATCAGATCATGAGCCAGGCCAGCAGCCTGGAAGAGGTCCGGGGCGACGATCTCCTGGAGATGGTGCGCCACCACGGCCGCCAGGGGGTGGACTTCGTCACGGTGCACTGCGGCGTCACCCGGGCCGCCCTGCCGCTGCTTGCCAGGCGGGTCACCGGGGTGGTTTCCCGGGGCGGGGCCTTCCTCACCGCCTGGATGCGGCGTTCCGGCCGGGAAAATCCTTTTTATGAGAGATAT
>JBEKDQ010000154.1:0-6163 GCA_050014275.1 Desulfobaccales bacterium
GGGTTTTTCCCTGATGCAGGAGAACCTGGGGTTCGCCTGCGTGGCCGAGGTGCCCGCGGTTATCGTCAACGTCATGAGGGGCGGCCCTTCCACCGGCCTGCCCACCCACGTCAGCCAGGGGGACGCGCAGCAAGCCCGCTGGGGCACCCACGGCGACCACCCCATCATTGTCCTGGCGGTCTCCACCACCCGGGAGTGCTTCGAGCTCACGGTCAGGGCTTTCTCGCTGGCGGAAAAATACCGGACCCCGGTGATCATCTTGAGCGATGAAGTGGTGGGCCACACCCGGGAGAAACTTCTTCTGCCGCCGGAGACGCCCCTGGAGGTGGTGGACCGGGTGCGCCCGGATATGCCGCCCGAATGGTACCTCCCGTATGCCGATACCGCCAGCGGGGTGCCACCCATGGGCATCTTCGGGGACGGCTACCGCTACCACGTTACTGGCCTGATCCATGACGTGCGGGGTTACCCCACGGAACGCCCCGACGAGATCGTGCCTTTTGTGAACCGCTTGTTCCGCAAGATCACCCAGCACTTCCACGACATCCAGATGGTGCGGGAGGAGCAGACGGCGGACGCCGAGATCCTGGTGGTGGCCTACGGCGCGGTGGCCCGCAGCGCCCGGAGGGCGGTGGTCGAGGCCCGGGAGCGGGGGATCAAGGCCGGACTGCTGCAACTCATCACCCTGTGGCCTTTTCCCCGGCGGCATCTGGAGCCACTGCTGCGCCAGGTGCGGGCCGCCCTGGTGCCGGAGCTCAATATGGGCCAGATGTCCCGGGAGGTGAAACGGGTAAACCAGGGGATGACCAGGGTGGAGACCTTGAACCGGATCGACGGCAATTTGATTACGCCAGGGGAGATTATGGATAGACTTATAAAAATATAAGAGGACCTTATATGCCAACACTTAAGGAAAAAGTCAAGGATGTTTTTCAAAATAGAATCGGAGAGAATTTTGATAGAAAAGAGATCATTGACCTGGTAGTGAATAAATATGCTGAGACCAATCCTGAAAGCGTTATTCCGTCTGATTATTGCTACAATATGTCAATGCTGGGATTAACTCTGGGATTAACTTCCCAAAAAATTTGCACCTATTTGAATCTCTCGGAGAAGGACGATACAAGTGCTTGGGGCGTAGATATCGTTATACCGGAGCTATTTATTGGAAAAGAAGAGAAGTTGGCGAATGGAGGGATGGAAATTTAAATAATTCTCCAATTCTGGATTAAAATATGGGGGCAGATCACCGCTGGAAACCGGCGCCACTTGCCGCACAGGCTAAAGCCTGCGGCTACCAAGGCAAAAGCTCCTGTAGGGTGCGCACTGCGCACCATTATGTATAGGAAGCAGCAATATAGGTGTAAGCGGCACAGGCCTCCGGCCTGTGATCACCGGCTGGAAACCGGCGCCACTTGCCGCGCAGGCTAAAGCCTGCGGCTACCAAGGCAAAAGCTCCTGTAGGGTGCGCACTGCGCACCATCATGTATAGGAAGCAGCAATGTAGGTGTAAGCGGCACAGGCCTCCGGCCTGTGATCACCGGCTGGAAGCCGGCGCCACTTATAACGCAGGCTAAAGCCTGCGGCTACCAGGGCAAAAGCTGAGCGCCGTAGGGGCAATCCGCTGGATCGCCCGGGACCCAATCACAGGCTGGAAGCCTGTGCCACGGTCGCCCCTACTGAGAGCTAAAAATGGCCGAAGATATCACCAAACTGATTCACAAATACCTGCGCCATGAAAAGAAGTTCCCCCATGTTTGGTGTCCGGGTTGCGGCAACGGCATCGTCTTGGGGTCCCTGATTCGGGCCATTGACGCCACCGGCTTCACCAAGGATGAGATAGTCCTGGTTTCAGGCATCGGCTGTTCCGGGCGCATGAGCGTGTACGTGGATTTCAACACCCTGCACACCACGCACGGCCGGGCCCTGACCTTTGCCACCGGCGCCAAGCTGGCCAACCCCAAGCTCCAGGTCATCGTGGTCATGGGGGACGGCGACGCCACCGCCATCGGCGGCAACCATTTCATCCATGCGGCCCGGCGTAACCTGGACCTGACCGCCATTATCATTAACAATAATACCTATGGCATGACCGGCGGGCAATATTCTCCCACCACCCCTTACGGGGCCTGGGCGGCCACTGCTCCCTTCGGGCATATCGAACACGCCTTCTCCATCAGTGAGATGGCGGTGACCGCGGGCGCCGCCATGGTGGGCCGGGGCACGGTGTACCACGTCACCCTCCTGGACCAATTGATGGAACAGGCCATCAGGAAGCGGGGCTTTGCCGTGGTGGAGGTCATCAGCCATTGCCACACCCAGTTCGGCCTGAAAAACCTGAAGGGCGGCCCGGTGGAGATGATGCGGGCTCAGAAGGAGATGGCGGTGCGGCTGGAGAAGGCCAGGACTATGAGCCCGGAGGAACTGGCAGGCAAGATCACCATCGGCGTCCTGGCGGACCGCGACCTGCCCATCTATACCCAGGAATACCGGCGCATCCAGGCCGCGGCCCGGGCGGCGTTGCCAGGGAAACCTTGAACCCTGAACTTTGAACCTCTAACCTTGAACTTTGAACCTTGAACTTTGAACTTTGAACTTTGAACTATGTCATGGCGCTTTGAGATTCGCCTGGCCGGCTCCGGGGGCCAGGGGTTGGTGCTGGCGGGGGTGATCCTGGCGGAGGCCGCCGGGATTTATGACGGCAAGTTCGTCTGCCAGACCCAGAGTTATGGCCCCGAAGCCCGGGGGGGCGCCTCCAAGTCGGAGGTGGTCATCAGTGACGCTGAAATTGATTATCCCAAGGCCATCCGGCCCGACGTGCTCCTGGCCCTGAACCAGAAGTCCCTGGACGCTTACCTGGGTGATCTGAAAGCGGAGGGGGTGCTCCTGGTGGACGCCGACCTGGTGCGGGAGGTGCCGGCGGCTGGGGCGCTGCCCATCCCCTTTACCCGCCTGGCCCGGGAGGCGGGCAAGGAATTGACGGCCAACATCGTGGCCCTGGGGGCCCTGGCGGCCATCACCGGGGCGGTCTCCCCCGAAGCTTTGAAGGCCGCGGTCCTGGCCCGGGTGCCAGCCGGCAGCCGCGAATTGAACGAGCGGGCCCTGGAGGCCGGACTGGCCGCGGGCGCCAAGATCTTGGCCGAGCAAGAGGCAACGCCTTCCGAAACCGGAATGGAAGATTAAGGATAACGGTTATGAGGCAGACCTTAAGAGTGTTGGCTTGGGAAGTTAAGTGCCCCTTTTTTGCGGGGGGCTTTGAGTTTTGATGACAGCTACATAGAGAAAGCGAATATCCAAATGCCTTCGAACTCGCGGTTTGCTCTCAGTGACGGCTCGCCACTTACCCGCCAGGAACATTTCGTCCTGGAACAGGCGGCCGCCGGCGAGATCGCCGACCTGGAGAAGGCTTTCGGCGGCGGGGAGGAAGAGCGGCGCCTGCGGGCCAGGTTCCTGGAAGAGCTGTTATCCGGGGATTTGCCGGGGGTTCAGATTCACCGCCGGGGGGTGCGCATTAGCCATGCGGTTATCCAGGAGCCGCTGGACCTGGAGAATGCCGAGGTGGCCGTCGAAGTTTGGTTAGATGCCTGCATCTTCAAAGAATCGTTTAGCATCATGGATGCCTTTTTTAATCATCATTTATCCTTAGAGGGCTCACAATTTTTAAAGCGGGCAGTTTTTGACCGCCTAGACCTGGCGGGTGGCATTTTTTGTAGAAATACGGTATTTGCAGGGCCGGTGGATTTTCGCAGCGCCGGCATCAAGGGCCAATTCACAGCGAAGGGGGCAAAGTTTCTGGCTGAAGACCAGGGAGCCAACTTTAACGGACTGAGGGTGGGCCTGGGTGCTTTTTTCGATAAGGCGGAATTTCACGGGCCGGTGGATTTTGCCAGCGCCGACATCAAGGGCCAATTTGGTGCGGAGGAGGCAAAGTTCCTGGCTGAAAACCAGGAAGCCAATTTTAACGGGCTGCAGGTGGGCCAGAACGCTTTTTTCCATGGAGCGGAATTTCATGGGCCAGTGGATTTTGGCGGCGCCGACATCAAGGGTCAATTCGCTGCGCAGGGGGCAAGGTTCCTGTCCGAAGACCAGAAAGCCAACTTTAACGGGCTAAAGGTGGGCCAGTCCGCTTTTTTCGCTGATGCGGAATTTCATGGGCCGGTGTATTTTACTGCTGCCGTCATCGACGTCCAATTCTCTGCGGAGGGGGCAAAGTTCCTGGCTGAAGAGCAGGAAGCCAAATTTAACTCGCTGCAGGTGGGCCAGAATGCTTTTTTCGATGGGGCCGAATTTCACGGGCCGTCGGATTTTGGCGACGCCGACATCAAGGGCAACTTCCGGGCGCAGGGGGTGAAGTTACTGGCCCCTAACCACAAAGCCAGCTTTATCCGCATGCAGGTAGGCCGGGACGCCTCCTTTCAGGGCTGCGATTTCCATGGGCTTTCGAGTTTCGTCCTGATCAGGGTAGCGGGGGATTTGGACCTGAGGTCTCTGGAGAAATCCGGCCTCCAGATGGCCACCACCTTCCGCGGCGGCGTCAATTTTCGCGGGGCTAAGATCGGCGGGGAGTTTTGGGGGGATAAGGCCCAGTTTTTAGGCCACATCAGCGATTTCGAGGCCGTGAAGGTGGGCCGCAGTTTCCACGCCAGCGCCGCCATCTTTGGCGGATCGGCGTATTTCACCGGAATGGCGGTGAAGAACAACTTCTTTCTCGATCCTTTCGACAAGCTTAAAATTTTCAAAACCTTGTTTACAGGTCCGGCCAATTTCTCCCGGCTCGAGGTAGGCGGGATCTTCAATGCCGACCAGGCCATCTTTAAGAGCGAATACACGATTTTCTCCGGCCTCAAGGTAGGGCAGGGGGCCTTCTTCAACGGCACCATCTTCTTCGGCGGGCTGGTGCTGAAGGAGGGGCAGCTAACCGACCTGGTAATTCGCGGCCTGCACCCACTTTCCGTTGGCGGTCTGCCGCTGGATGAGATCGTCCTGAACCGCACCAGGATCGCGCATCGGTTAACCATCGAAGATATTGAGGTAAAGAGATTTGATGCCCGGAACCTGGAGGTCAAGGGGCCGGCGGAGCTGAGAAGATTGACCATCAAGAGTGAGGCCGATTTCCGTGATGCAGCTTTCCACCATCTCGAGCTGGTCGAAATCTCGTGGATGGACCAGTTGCGGGCGAAAGGCAAGAAAGAGGTTTATTTGGATGGGATGACCTACGAGAATCTCACTACCAAAACCGATGCAACGATATCGGAAAAGTGGCCGGAGTTATTGGCCTGGCTGAATTTGAGCCGGTTCAATACTCAAAATTATCAGAAGCTGGACGCCTTTTTTCAGCGCGGCGGCCTGAGGGAATGGGCCGACAAGGCCTTTATCGCCGGCAAGCGCCGGGAATTGGGAAAGCTGCCCTGGTGGCACCCAGGCAGGTGGCTTACCATGGTTTTTTGGGATTGGCCGGCGGGCTTTGGTCGGAAGCCCGCTCGCATCTTCTGGCCGGCCCTGGCCCTGGTGCTGTTGGGCTGGCTGGTCTTCCACCCCGCTGGCCAGCCCTTCTGGACTGGATTGGCCGTAAGTCTGGACCGTTTTCTGCCTGGAGTCGATTTGGGAGTGGCGAAGGCTTTCCAGCCAGCCAGCCCCTCGAACTATGTCTGGGCTTATTGGCACTTGGAAAAAATCATGGGTTGGGTCCTGGCGCCCATCGCCCTGGCGGCCATTTATACCAGGATAAAATAGCTCATTGCAGGACAAGCGGATGCTTAAAGAAGTCATTTACCAGGTGGTGCATGGGCAGGACTTGAATGAAGCGGAGATGACCCGGGCCATGGAGATTATTATGACCGGCGAGGCCACCGAGGCCCAGATCGGGTCCTTCATTACCGCGCTGCGCATGAAGGGGGAGACGGTGGCGGAGATCACCGCGGCGGCCCGGGTGATGCGGACCATGGCCACCCGCATTCCCATCTCGGACGGCCTTATCGACCTGGACCGGGACGAAATCAACGTGGATCGGGAGACGGTGGTGGACACCTGCGGCACCGGCGGCGACGCCACCTCCACCTTCAACGTCTCCACCACCACCGCCTTCGTGGTGGCCGGGGCAGGGCTCAAGGTAGCCAAACACGGCAACCGGGCGGTCTCCTCCCGCTGCGGCTCCGCCGACGTC
>JBEKDQ010000155.1:0-6152 GCA_050014275.1 Desulfobaccales bacterium
AGGCCGTGGGGGTCAGCCTCCCACCCCCGGTCAGACACCTGGAAAATGTGGTGCCGAAAGACAATCGCGTCCATACAACTATTTGATATCACTATATTTTAAAAAACTGACTGTAGAACTTGGGTAATAGTCAAGCCCAGCCAGGTCAACTTGACCCGGCGCTCAGTGGAATCGTATCCAAAGGAGATGGGCGCTGCCAGGATGACCATCCCCACCAGGATTGCTCCTAAGATAAAGTAATCCAAATAATTCATGAAAATCGAGGTGGATAATTCCCTTCCCAAAGGAGAGGTTTGAAGTAGAGGCTAACAAGAAGCCCTTCATCCATATTTTTTAATCCCTGGGTTCGTCCCGGGGGGAAAGGCGATCTCCAGGGCCTGGTCCAGGCGTTCCACCGGGTGGAAGCTGAGTTCCTGGCGCACCGAGGATGGGATCTCCTCCAGGTCCACCTCGTTCTGGGCCGGCAGGATGATTTCCCGAATGCCCGCCCGATGGGCCGCCAGCACCTTGTTCTTGATGCCGCCCACCGGCAGGACGTGACCCCGCAGGGTGATCTCCCCGGTCATGGCCAGGTCCTTCTTAATAGGCCGCGCTGAGAGAAGCGAGACCAGGGCGCACAGCATGGCCAATCCGGCGGATGGCCCATCCTTGGGGATGGCCCCGGCGGGTACATGGATGTGTAGGTCAGATTTCTCGAAGAAGTCCTCCTCGATGCCCAGGAAGGGGGCCCGGGCCCGGATATAAGAGAGCGCCGCAGTGGCCGACTCCTTCATGACCTCCCCCAACTGCCCGGTGAGTTTGAGGCTGCCGCTGCCCGGCATCCGCAAGACCTCGATGAAAAGGATATCGCCGCCGGTGGGGGTCCAGGCCAGGCCGGTGGCCACTCCGGGCTCCGGGTGGTCCAGGGCCGCTTCCCGGAAGAACTTGGGCGGCCCCAGATAGGCGGGGACCTCCCCTTCACCGATCGCCACGTAGCTGCGGCTCCCCTCGGCGATCTCCCGGGCCGCACCCCGGCACAGGGCGGCGATCTCCCGCTCCAGGTTGCGCAGCCCCGCCTCCCGGGTGTAGGAGGCGATGATCAAACGGATGGCCATCGGGCTGATCTCCAGTTGCGCCGCGGCCAAGCCATGGGCCTCCAACTGCCGGGGGATGAGGTGGGAAAAGGCGATACCCAACTTCTCCTCCTCAGTGTAGCCCACCAATTCCAGGACCTCCATGCGGTCCCGCAGGGGGGGAGGAATGGGGTCCAGCATGTTGGCGGTGGTGATGAACATCACTTTGGAGAGATCAAAACCCACGTCCAGGTAGTGGTCAGAGAAGGAGTTATTCTGTTCCGGGTCCAGCACTTCCAGGAGGGCCGAGGAGGGGTCGCCGCGGAAATCGGCGCCGATCTTGTCCACTTCATCCAGAATGAAGACCGGGTTGTTGGAGCCGGCCCGGCGCATACCCTGGATGATACGGCCGGGCAGTGCCCCCACGTAGGTGCGGCGGTGCCCCCGGATCTCGGCTTCATCCCGTATCCCCCCCAGGGAGAGGCGCATGAACTTGCGCCCCAGGGAGCGGGCAATGGAGCGCCCCAGGGAGGTCTTGCCCGTCCCTGGCGGCCCCACGAAACAGAGGATGGGACCCTTCATGTCCGGCTTCAGTCGGCGCACCGCCAGATATTCCAGGATGCGCTTCTTCACCTTCTCCAGGTCATAGTGGTCTTCATCCAGGATCTGCCTGGCCTGGGCCAGGTCCAGATTGTCTTCGGTGGACTTGCTCCAGGGCAGTTCGATCATCCACTCCAGATAATTGCGGATCACCTGGTGGTCGGGGGAGGTGGGCGGGGTCCGCTTCAGCCGGGTCAGTTCCCGCTCCGCCTCCTTCATGGCGTGGGACGGGAGCCACGCCTCTTGCAGGCGAAGCTGGAGCTCTTCGATCTCCTGGCCCTTTTCTTCCCCTTCCCCCAACTCTTTTTGCAGAACCTTAATATGCTCCCGTAGATAATACTCCTTTTGAGCCTTGTCCATCTCCACCTTCACCTGGCTCTGGATCTTCTTTCCCAGTTCCAGGATCTCCAATTCCCGGTTGACCAGACTCATGACCCGGAGCAGGCGCTCCTTGACGTCAAGAGTCTCCAGCAGTTCCTGCTTTTCGGCCTTGGAGATATTGAGGCTACCGGCGGTGATGTCCGCCAGAAGCCGGGGGTCGCCCAACTCCCGGATCAGGGTACCCAGTTCCGCCGGCAGGTAGGGAGAGAGCTCCATCATCTTCAAAAAGAGGCCCTTGACGTTGGAAACCAGGGCCTCCATCTCCAGGTCGGGTTCGTATTCCTCCGAGATGGGGATTATCCGGGCGGTGAGGTAAGGTTCAAAGGCCACCCATTCCTCCACCCGGAAGCGGTACAGCCCCTGGACCAGCAGGCGGAGGGCGTCGTCCTCGGATTTCCGCATCTTCAAGATAGCGGCGGCGGTGCCCATCCGGGGGAGGTCTTCCGGGCCGAAGCCCTCGGCCTTCTCTCCCAGGCCAGCTATAATCCCGATGATCTTGTCCTGCAGGAGGGCTTCCTGCACCAGCTTTTGGGCCGGCTCGTCCCACAGGACCAGGGGCAGGATCATCCGGGGAAAAAGCACCATATCGGGCGTCGGGAGGATAGACAGCACCCGGGGGCCGGGGCGGGTTTCCTGGTCTCCCTGCAGTGGGACTTGGATTTCGTGTTCTTCGCTGGCCATGGGGCCTCCGTATTAATTATTCCCGGTCTGCCTGCTTAACCGGAATCTGGCGAATCTGTGGGGCCTTGCGGGGCAGGTGGACCTCCAGGATGCCATCCCGATAGTGGGCCCGCACGCCCTGAAGGTCAACGGGGATGGGCAGGAGGAAGCAGCGCTCGAAGGCGCCGAAGCCCATCTCCAGGTGGATAAAGCGCCGGATGCCCTCCGGCGGCGGCGGTTGGCGCCGGCCCTCGACCACCAATTCCTGGCCCGCCAAAGAGAGGCAGAGGCTTTCGGGCATAATTCCGGCCACCTCCAGGCGCAGCACCAGGCCCTGGGCGGTTTCATAGAAATCCGCCGCTGGGCGGAAATGGAGGTGCGGCCGGGTGGACCCGAACCAGGCATCCGGTTGGCAACGCCAGTGTTCCTCCATTTGCTCAAAGTCGCGGATTATCCTAATCTTGATGAGACGGTGCATCGCTCTCCCTCGGCAAGGTCTATCAATTTATTGTAGTAATTCTTATGGAAAATTCCAGGCCTTTCCGGCTTCTTCCGGCGAGGGCTGGAAAATTCTTCATCCTGTACCTCGCTGCCCGATTCCCGGGGCTCACCCCGATAGCCTCCACCGTCCCCCCGCCTTGACCGGCAGGGGAAATCCTGATATTTTCCCAGGCATGCGGCCGGAGGTATTTTGTCTGGGGGCCATCAATCTCGATCTGACCTTCCGGGTTGACGACCTGGCCGGCTTCCTTAAACGTTGGGGCACTGGTCTGCCCCGCGGTGGGGAGGAAGCGCTGTCCCCGGCGGAGGAGCACCGGCTCCGAGAGTTGCTGGCCCAATTTGCCCGGCCGGCCGGGCGTTTCGGAGGCGGACAGGCGGCCAATACCGCCTATGCCCTGGCCCGCCTGGGAATTCCGGTGGCCCTGGCGGGGCGCCTGGGGGCCGATGCGGACGGCTCTTTTCTGAGAGATAGTTTGCAGGGCGTCAATCTCGAGCACGTGGTGCAGCAAGGCGACAGCGGCCGAGCCTACATCCTGGTGGACCCGGAGGGCGAGCACACTATCCTGGTGGCCCCCAACACCAATGACCAGATGGAGGAGAAAGATCTGCCCCGGGAGGTCTTGCAGGAGGCCAGATTTCTCCACCTCACCTCTTTTGTGGGCGACGCTCCCTTGAAGCTGCAGCGGCTCATGGCCGTGAGCCTTCAGGACGGTCCGCGCCTCACCCTGGACCCTGGCGAACTTTACGCTCGCCGGGGCCGGGCCGCCCTGGAGGAGTTGCTGGATCGGGTGGAGACCCTGCTGGTGACCGAGGCGGAGTGGGCCCTCCTGGGGGGTGAGCTTCAGCGGCATCCCGTTTGGGCCCCGCCCGTCGTTCTCATCAAACGTGGTCCCCGGGGCGCCAGGCTCCTCACCCCGGTGCGCTATCTGGATATCCCGGCGCAATTTAAGGGGCTCCCGTTGGACACCCTGGGGGCCGGGGACGTCTTCGCCGCCGGCTACCTGGCCGGTCTCCTTATCGGCCTCTCGCTGCCCCAGGCAGCGCGCCTGGCGGAGGCGGCCGCGGCTTACAAGTTGGGCGGCCCCGGACGACAGGGCTACCCGGACCGGGAGGTTATGGAAAGGATCATCGCCCGGTTGAAATAAGCATTGTTCTTGAGATAATCATGTTCTGCCAGGCCGTTCGGGGCGGCCCGATTCACCGGCCCCAAGCCCGTACCACTGTCGTCCCCAAGGGTCTTGTCCTCCCCCAATAAGCCAAAGGAGAAGAGATGCTCCAGGTTCAATTGGACACGGGCTGCGAAGGACCGCTGGCCCTCAATGACCATGCCTTCGAACTCTGCCGGGAGTTTCTCCCGCCCTTGGGTGACCGGTTTTTTACCCAGTTGAGCCGTTATGGCGATTACCTGGCGGACATCGCCGAACCACCGGAGTACCAGGCCGGGGACACCCTGAAGCTCATCCTCCCGTTTCTCAAGGCTCGCGGCCTCAGCAACGCCGCTATCCGGGGGTTCTCCGCCGGGAACCTCAGGCTGATGCCCGGCGCAGAGGAGACTTACCGTTTCTTGCACGGATTCGGCTTTCCCATCTTCGAGATCAGCACCAGCTACCGCCAGTTTGCCGAGGCGGTGGGAGGCAGGCTGGGGTTTGACCCGGAGCACATCTTTTGCACCGAACTGGACCTGGATCGCTACCCGCTGGGGCCCGGGGAAACCGCGGAGTTGCGCCGACTGGAAGAGGAGATCCTGGGGGCCCCGGCCATCGAGTTGCCCCCGGGAGCCGCCTCGCTCATGGAGCTGCCCGCCCCGGTCCAGGAGGCCATCAGCCGCCTGGAGCAAATCTTCCGGGAACGCCTGCCCCGGATGGAGATCGGCGCCATCTATCGGGAGATCTCGCCGGTGGGCGGGGCGGAAAAGGCCAGGATCGTGGCCGACAGCCTGGCCAGAACCGGCTTAAGGCTGGCGGATACCCTCTACGTGGGGGACGGCATCACCGACGTTCAAGCCTTCCAGGCGGTGCGGGGCGGCGGCGGCCTGGCCATCTCCTTCAATGGCAACCGCTACGCCCTGAACGCTGCCGAAGTGGCGGTAGTGTCGGACAGCGCCTGGCCCATCGGGCTGCTGACCGCCATCTTTCGCCTCTGGGGCAAAGAAGGCGTACTGGAAGTGGCCTCCCCGGAGCGCCGGGGAAAATCCCGGGCCCTGGTGCTGCCGGAGGAGATGATTGAACCCATCGCCCTGGGACTCCAGGGGCGCCACTTCAATCTCTATCTGACCCAAGGCCCCGACCTGGAGCGGCTGGCCCAGGAGAGCGAAGCCATGCAGGCCAGCCTCCGGGGTGAAGCCATCGCCACCCTGGAGTGAGGGGCCAAGCCCAACCTTCGGGCTCCATTTTCCCCAAAAAATCTCTAGCAATCTCCCCAGCAATCAAGGGGGCATTCTCACCAGCCCGATTATAAATGAGAAGGTTGATCGGGGGATCGTGACCGCCCTCCCCGCCCAGACCCGGCAGGGCCGCTGAAAAGGCCCGCTCATCAGACCGGTGATCAGGCTCAGGTAAGCCTGCACTCATTGATAGTAGTGCTGATTAACCATCTCGGAGAAGGCGTTAGAGAAAATTACTATTTTCCTGAGCGGAGCAAGCCGGCGGACCCTCAGTACACAAAGTAGATGATGGCGATGACGACCCCCGCGGTCACCACGATGCCGCGCAGCGTCTCCGGCCGGATGCGGCCGGCCAGGCGGCCCCCCAAGGCCCCGCCCGCCAGGGCGCCGGGGGCCATTACCAGCATCGCCGGCCACACCACCTTTCCGGAAAGCAGGAAGAAGATGGCGGCCGCGATATTGATGCTGAAGGAGATGATCTGTTTCAGGGCGTTGAGGCGGGTCAGCGTGTCTTCCAGCACCAGCCCCAGCACCGCCAGCACGATGACGCTGAGCCCCGCGCCGAAATAGCCCCC
>JBEKDQ010000156.1:0-6151 GCA_050014275.1 Desulfobaccales bacterium
CCTCATCTAACCCTCCCTATCTTCCTACTTCTCATGAGTTCCCCCCGCCAGGTCAAGAGATTTTCCGTACCTAGTCCACTTTAGTTATCCAGAGAAACTTATCCACCAAGGTGCGGTCCGGTTTCACATTATTTTCCAGGCAGTGGTCATAGACCAGGGCTACCAGGCGGGCCTCCCGTTCGGGGGAGAGTTTCAGGCGCCTGTGGCTGATTACCTTCTTTATTTCTGTCAGAACTTCGGCGAGGAGGGCCACATCAAACGGGGGGGCGGCCAGCAATGGATTTTCCGAGGTTTGATTCGGGAGCTGGGGTGACCCATCGCCATGCAAGAGTCGCTCTATATTAGTCTCTCCAATCGCAGCATACCGGTGGAGAGTTTCCATATCAGGAAGCATATGGCCTGATTCAAATTTGGATACGGTCGACTTGCCGAACCCCAGTTTTTTTCCAATCCCTTCCTGGGATAAACCTGCAGTCTTTCTGATCTCCCGCAAACGGGGGCCCAATCCTAAAAAAGTTGCCCAGATACGCAATTTATTCGTTGACATTTGGCTAATATTCCTTAAAATAGAAACTACGGGGCGCATTCAATGTGCCCCATCATACACGGCGGCCAAACCAGGGGCAATGGGAAAGTGACGCGAGGATCCGGATGAGCCCCTGAGCCTAAGATCTGGTTTTTCGGAAACAAGCTCCCGGTGACGGCAGGTTTTTCTTTCGTGCGGGGCGGGTGAAACGAGATGAACGCCATAACCCAATCCATGCTGGGCATGTTCCTACGATGCGCCCACCAATTCGAACGCCGCTATCTCCGGGGTGAGATCATCCCCCCGGGAATGGCAGCTCGTCGGGGCTCGGCGACGCACCGAGCTGCCCAGATCAATCATGAGCAGAAACTACACTCAAAAGAGGATTTGTCCGTGGACGATCTCCAGGACGCGGCTCGCGATCATTACGTGAAGCAGATCAAAGAAGAAGGGGTTTTCATTCCCAAAGACAAAATCTCGGAGAAAGAAAAACTCCTGGCCGGAGGGCTGGATGCCGCGGTACGACTCACTAAGCTTTACCGAGAAACCTTAGCACCGACCATTCGCCCTGCCTTGGTGGAAGAAAAACTAACCATCGATGCCGGCCTGGACTTGCCCATTCAGGGAACTATCGATGTACTGACAGAGGACCATTGGCTCCTGGACCTGAAGACCGCCGATAAGAGCAAGGGCTCTGACGAAGCCGAGCATTCCCTGCAACTTACCCTTTATGCCGGTCTGGTGGCCCACCACACAGGGAAATGGCCGGCACGAATCAGCCTGGAAATTTTGGTGAACAACCAAGAACCGAAATTGCAAAGTTTGACCACAACCCGAGGGCCGGAGGATTGGGTCAACTTACTGCTAAGAGTGAAGCTACTGTTGGCACAAATCCAGGTGGGAATATTTCCACCCTGCGATCCCAATTCCTGGGTTTGTTCCCCCAATTGGTGTGGTTACTTTTGGTCCTGTAAATATTCGATTAAGAGGAGATAGGACATGGATACTACAAAAGACCAATAATCTTCCATATTTGCGGAAGTGGAGCCCTTTACGGGTGAGATGGAGAACTACCCAAAGAGGACAGTTTTTCCTCAAGTGCCAATGATGCGCTCCCAGACCCAGTTTCATACTGCGGTGGCCGTGCAACGGCCCCGCAATCTGGATAAGGTGGTGGCCGCAGTGCTGCGAGAAGCCGAATTTGCCGGGGATGCCTTTTATTATTCTTTTCCGATGAACGGGAAAAAAATCGAAGGCCCCAGCATCGGGTTGGCCATGGCCGTGGCCCGGGAGTGGAGCAACTGTGCGGTGCCGGTGGAATATAATGAAACTCCGAGCGAGTGGGTGTTCATTGCTCACTTTGTGGATTTGGAGCGGGGCTTCACCCTATCTCGAGTTTTTCGCAAAAAAAAGGGCAAGGGAGTCTTCAAGAAACTGGAGGACGATCGTGCCGAAGACATGACCTTCCAGGCAGCCCAAAGCCGGGCCATCCGTAATGTGGTCCTGGCGGGAATCCCCCGCTGGCTCACGGACCAGGCCAAAGAACGGGCCAAAGAGGCAGTTTTGAAGGGCATCTCTAAAGAAGGATTGGCCGCGGCCACGGAGAAGGCCCTGAAATTCCTGGCTGGTTACGATATCGGGGAAGATCGGGTGATCGGTGCCTTAGGAAAACCCAAGAATGAATGGACCTCGGAGAGCATTGCTAGTTTGCGAGGTATGGCTTCTCAACTCAAAGATGGCCAGGCCACGGCAGAACAATTGTTTCCACCAATTGAGAGCAAGGAAGAGAAACCTAAAGCAGAGTCCAAGACCAAAAGAGGTCGCACGGCCAAGTCAGAGGAGTATAGATCCCTAGCCTTATCTCCCAGCCCGCCCCCCCGCGCAGCCACTCCAGCGCAATTGCAAACGATCCGCTTAGAGTGCATGGAGAAGGGAATCAACATTGATATGGTCCTTAAGGACCATCAGCTGAGCCAATTGGAGGAAATGGATTTCAATAGTGCCCATGCAGTACAAAAATGGCTTGCAAATCAATAGTTACTGGCATCAGTCTACTAACCCCGCATTCTATTTTGCTTGGACAGCGGGGGCAATAGCAAGGAACTACAGCATTCAAGAGCTTGGGGACAAGGATGATCTCGGGTTAATAGTTATTTATGGGCCGGTTGTGGAAAATGTGCTGGATTTCTCGACCTAGCGTCCAGCCTGTTCTTTTATGGGAATGCTGGTAGGTGCCTTAGCCTGGAGGCATCCTCGTTACTGGAAGAGCCTCGGATAACCATCTTGGTTCCGGCCTTCTCAGGCTCCGGATGCTTGGCCAAGTGCTTTTTCCAGGCCTCTTCCGGGGTCTCCCAGTTTCTAATAAAATAGCAGCTCCCGAATGGAACGGATGTCCCGATCAACAAATTCCCGGAGAATTTTAAGGATGGCGGTGCGTTGCTCCGGGTTGAGGGTGATCTCAGCCCGCTTCCCCTCCTCATTGAGGAGGCTTAGCGACATTGTGAATTTAAATAACTGCCAATTCTCCTCACTCCCTTAAGGTAAGTCTCCAGGATTGTTGTAACTGTTTGCCCTTCCCCCGGGGTGATCTCCCCCTGGGCCACCGCCTCCAAGATCGCTCTAATGGCATTGAATAGGTAATACGTCCCCTCCTGCTTAGGCAAGGTAAAATTAACGGTCCGGTCCTTCGGAGGAGGGGGCAAGAGTCTTTGGAGACACAACCGCAGAGCCACGGGATTGCCTGCTTTTGCCAATTCTATCGCTTTGCGGGTCAGGGCCTCAGCTTCCTCCTCAAGCAAAGCCTGGGTTGCCAAAGTTGTCTTATTCAATGCTCCCTCCCTTGGGCCCGCCAGGGGGGTTGGCGGATTGCCCGGATATGAACTTGCTTGCTCGTTTCTGTTCCATCAGTTTTTCCAAAGATTTTAAAACAGTTCCGACTTGGGAACCACCCGGGATTGTCTTCGCCCCCTTAAGGGAAGTCTTCGCCCCCTTAAGGTAGGTCTCCAGGATTGTTTTAAGTGTTTGCCCTTCCCCCGGGGTTATCTCCCCCTGGGCCACGGCCTCCAAGATCGCTGCAATGCCTTTGAATAGGTCCTCTGGCCCCTCCATCTTAGGCAAGGTAAAATTGACGGTCCGGTCCCTCCGAAGAGGGGGCAAGAGTCTTTGGAGACACAACCGCAGAGCCACGGGATTGCCTTCCTTTGCCAATTCTATCGCTTTGCGGGTCAGGACCTCAGCTTCCCCATCAAGCAAAACCCGGGTTGCCAAAGTTGTCTTATTCAAGGCTCCCCTGGGCCGGCCAGAGGGGTTGCCAGATTGCCCGGGTATGAACTTGCTCATTTCTGTTTTTCCTCTGTTTTTTCAGAGATTTTATTATAGATATCGGCAATACGTAAGGAAAAATTAAATTCAGGCTGTAACCGGTGAAGCGTTCTACCCCGGCCGACGCTAGCGACTCCGGCGGCATTCAGGAGAAGGCTCCGGCCTGGGGTAAACCGGTCCTGGTGGTGCGGGAGGTCGCCGAAAGCCCGGAAGGCGTCTGGGCCGGCATAGTGAGGTGGGAACCACCCGGGAAACTATCCTGGCGGAAGTCAACGGGATCCAACCCCAAAGTGTCACCCCCGAAAGGATCATCATGGGGGAGCCGGTTCCATAACGGGGAGACTATTTTTAAATGAGGGGCACCAGATGGATTTTTTACCATAAAAAAAAGGGCTTAGAAATTCATCTAAGCCCCTGATTTTATTTGGTAGCGGGGGCAGGATTTGAACCTGCGACCTTCGGGTTATGAGCCCGACGAGCTTCCAGGCTGCTCCGGAAGGCGGCAAAAGAGCCGGGCCGCCGGGTGACTTCCTCGTAAGTTTCCCGGGAGGCGTCATAGACCGTGACCTCCAGATCCCGGGGGGGATATTTCCGGAAAAGCTCCACGTGCCTGGGGGTGACCAGGCAGGCATTGGTGAATACCGATACCACGAGCCCCAACCGCTGCAAACCCAGGTAAATCTCGAAAAAATCCTCCCGCAGCAGGGGCTCGCCGCCGCTGAGGAGACACCACAGCGCCCCCAGAGAGGCGGCTTCCCGGGCACTTCTCAGGATCTCCTCCGGTGACAGCTCTTGCTGCCGGGCCTCCCGGTCGCTCGCGGGCAGGTTGAAGAAGCAGTGGCGGCAGTCGTGGTTGCAGCGGGCGGTCACCTCCAGGTCAAAGGAGAGGGGCGCCCGCCTATCCTTCATCCTGTCTTAGAGGGAAAATCCGGGCAACGCTTGGGAAGAGACAAATACCTCACCCATGGCGGAACCCTTTAACCAATGGACCCAGAAGTTGAGACGCCTTATAAATCAGGGGTTGCAGCAAGTCGCAGGAGGCCAGCCAGGCAATGAGACGGCGCTCCGGTCCCCTCCCCAGCCTCACCTGCCGGCCGTGGCGCTGGACTCCGGTCACCAGGCCCAAGACATTTGCGGCGGGAACCCAACCATCCGCGACCATCACATTATCTCCCCGCAGCAGCATCCCCCCGGGGCGCCGGGCCATTACGCGGGGCACCACCAGTTTACCCGCTTCCGGGTGGCAAAAGGCGGCCACGTCGCCGGGCCGCGGCGAGCGGCTGGCGTATGGTGAACGCCGGGGGCCCGGGGCCGGTCATGGCCGTGGCTGGCCAAAGGAGACAAACCTATCACCCAGGGCCGTTGACGCTGGGGGTAAGCCTGCCCCCTCGGCGCGATAACCGAGGAAACTTCCCCACCCATGGGCGGTGGGACAAGAGGAAGCCAATAAAAGACCGAGAAAGCGGCGGGGACGTCCACCAAAGAGCACATATATTCTGAATGGGAAGTTTTTATCTGAGATTATGCGGCAACCTCGGGCGCCGTGGTCAAAAAATGGTTTTTACGGCCTCTCTGCCCGGTGAAAATCCCCAAAGATTTCTTTTCTTGAAGCCGAATCCTCTCCTTGACGGTGTGGTAGCATAAATTTCGCTGAAAAAGTGCCTTTTCTTCCGATTTAGGGCGTACCTCTCCCTTGGTAAACAGGCACCTCATCGATTTGCGGACTATGAACCCCAGGCCAGCACCTCCCGGTAGTGGTGAGCCAAGGAAAAGGCGGAGGCCACATGCACATACCACCTCCGGGCATGGTAAGAAACCCTGGCCACCACTTTGATCAAGCGCTTGATCAGCCAGTCCATGGAGCGCCGCACTTCTTCCCCCCAAACATAGAACTGTCTGATCATATGCAGGAGGTTGTAGGCCAGAACCCCCATTTTCAGTCGGGCTTGGTTGGCCTCGAACCTTTGGCAACTGGTTTTGTTCCACCGAAGAGTGTTCTTCCCTTCCTTGATCCGGTTTTCTATCTCGGCCCGGCCATTATAGACCTTGATCACTTTGCCGGCCGGCAGCCTGGAGCTGGTAACCACAAAACCGATCCGGGGGAACAACTCGCCCCGGTGCCACTCGATCTTGGCAACTACCCGCCGAGGCCGGCTCCAACTTCTGGCCTGGTAGAGAAGGTCAACGGTCTTGACCTGGATGCCGCTTTTGGGCGGTCTGCCAACCGGACGACCGAGGTGAGGTCCCAAAAGGCGCTCCAAGCTGGCATTGCTTGGCAACCTGATGAAATATGTGATCCGTTCT
>JBEKDQ010000157.1:0-6121 GCA_050014275.1 Desulfobaccales bacterium
GGCCCCGGGCACCAGGATGGGGGTCAGGCCGGCGTATTTGCCGATGCCCCGGATCAGGTCCACCGCGGAGATCACCGCGCCGGAGAGACCGAAGCGCTCCTTCAGGGTGGGGAGCTGCGGCGGCCGCCCCTGGCCCCAGAGCCAGATGGAGGTGGCGGGTTTTTTCCCCGCCGCCCGCCGTCTCCGGTTAACCTCGTAGTCCTTCAAGATCGGCCAGGAGGCCCGCACCAGCTCCCACAAGGGCGCGGCGGCCCCGGCCTCCATGAGGTGGCCCACCTCCTGGCCGCTCCAGTCATGGGGCGGATAGGTGCGCCAGGCCTCCCCCCCACCCTCGGCCCATACCAGCAGGTGGCGGTAGCTGACCCCGGGGTAGAAGCGGCGCCCCTCCCGGCCCAGGGCCGAATCCAGGACCTGGATAATCTCCCGCGCCTCTTCGCTGCTGATATGCCCGGCGGAGTAATCCTCCATGAAGATGCCGTCCGGATCAAAGCGTAGGGTCACCAGGTTGCAGCGAAAGGCCACCTCCCGGGGACCCAGGTCCACCCCCAGGGCAGCGGCCTCCAACGGGGCCCTGCCGGTATGGTAGCGGGCCGGGTCGTAGCCCATGATGGCCAGGTTGGCGATATCACTCCCCGGGTCCATGCCGGGGGGGATGGTGCGGGCCAGGCCCAGTTCCCCCCGCCGGGCCAGTTCATCCAGATTCGGGGTGGCCGCGGCCTCCAGCGGAGTCCGCCCCGCCAATTGGGCCAGGGGGTAATCCCCCATGCCATCGCCCACCAGGATTATGTATACCATCCTCAAGATCCTCGCTGTTAAAGGGGTGTCTCCATTTGCAAATCATCATTATCCTTGCCCAGGGTCTGTTCCAGGTAGCTTTCATATTTATAGCGGTTTTCCGTAAAGTGGCGCTTCAACAGGACGGTGTCGATATTCCAGGTCCTGGACTTGGAAAGCCCGAAGAAGATGCGGCCATCCTTGGAAAAGCGGTATTCCCAGAGGTCGCCATAATGGTGCGCTAATAGCTGGGAATATTGGACCGCGCTCCGGGACGGAATAGCCGCTCCGGCCTTCATGGCCTCTATGCCGGTATTATTCAGGGTGGCCAGGGCATCGGGAAGGGACGGGAAGATATCCGTGGAATTCTGGAGATCCAAGATATCTTGCAGGGCTCGCCGGGAGAAATGCAAGTTCCGATAAACCATATTGAGCCAGAGAAACTCCTGGGGCCTCCTGGCCTTCTTTTTAGCAGGGTCGGGGAGGCTCAACTCCTCCACTTCCTTTAAAGCCTCCAGTTCTTTCATCTCCTTGAGAATTCCCTCCCGGTCCAGTTCAATGACCTGCATCTTGGCAAGGGCTTCATTTCTTGCTGATTCGGCTCCTTTCAGGCTTTCCTGCATTTTCTTGCTTTTCCGGGATTGATGTTGGACGGCCTGCTGCAGCGCGGCAATGGTATCATTGGCGTCCCTCAACCAGGCCTGGGCCTGTTCCTGGCTCCGGTCCAGAAGCTCCAGCCGCAGGTCCGCAGCCCGGATGTTAGTTTCCAGGTTTTGAATGCGCAATTCCCTGGCCTCCAGTTCAGATGCGTACCGGCTTTCCCGAAGTTCCTGGGATTGTCTTTGATACCGGGCGGCTATGGCGCAAATGCCGGCAAACCCAACCAATACCATGAAATAGCTGAGAAGGCTAAAGGTAGAAACCGTATCGTAAGGAGGGGGCAGCAGCCGACCCAGCCCCTGTGACTCCTTCTCGACCAAATAAAGCCTGCCCAAGGCTGCCGACTCCACCCCGGGGACCTGCGGGGTTTGGGCACCGTTGTGCAGCCCGCTCAGACATGGTCGGGTGGCCGGATCCTTAAATAGATAATAGTATTTCTTGCCTTTCAGGAGGGCGACGCCCTGGTTTCCGGGAGGCCAGGAGTCCGGGGCGTACTTGAGGTTTCCGGCCTTATCCGTGAGCACCACGGCGTAAGGTCCGAGATCGGCACTTAGGATCTCCTTAAGCAAATCCGGCCGCTGCTGCTCTTCCAAATAAGCAATGGCGTAAGGAAAGATGCTACAGATACCCACCAGTTCCCGTTGGCCGGATTTGGCCAGGGCCTCTTGCCGATTTAAATTATCCTGCCAGGAGCCGAATACCAAGATGGCACTGAACATTGCCAACCAGACCCCCAGCCAGATGATATATGGAGGTAAAACCTTGTCCTTCATTCAGCCGCTCTCAAACGGGCCCGGTATGTAGACGAGCACGAAATTCCCGAGCACCACGCGGACGGCCACAACAATCTCAGTTTATTCATTTCTCCTTCCCAAACAGGAGGCCGGGAACCAGAACCCGGCGATCCGCCGGCGCCGTCCCTCAAATCCTGGCGGCGTGAAGGTGCGGGTCTTCGATGCGGTAAAAGATAGCCGGTGGGGAGACCACCGGCAGTTGGTCGATCATTTTGAGGGCCTGGCGGACGTCGGCCTCCCGGGCTTCATGGGTGATCATGACAATGGGCACGGTGCACGCCACTTCCCGGCCCTTCTGGGTCACCGCGGCGATACTGATGCCGTAATTGCCCAGGATCCCGGAGACCTGGGCCAACACTCCGGGGCGATCCAGGGCGGCGAAGCGGAAATAGTAGTTGGTCACCAGATCATTCAGGGGTTTGATGAGTCGGGTGGACTCCAGGGCGGTGCGGCAGCCCAGAGGCGGCATCCGGCCGGCGCCTCCCCGCATCAGGTTGCGGGCCAGGTCCAGGATATCGCTCACCACTGCGCTGGCAGTGGGCATCATGCCGGCCCCCTGTCCATACAGCAATATGGGCCCGGTGGCGTCGCCGGTGACATAAACGGCGTTCATGGCCCCGTTGACCTGGGACATGATGTGCTCCCTGGGGATCAGGGTGGGATGCACCCTGGCCTCCACCCGATGGCCATCGTCCCGGGTGATGGCCAGGAGTTTCAGGCAGTAGCCGAATTCCCGGGCGAACTGCAAATCCAGGGGGTCCAAGCGACTGATGCCTTCCACCGCGATGGCTTCCAGGTCCAGGCGGGCGCCATAGGACAGGCTCATGAGGATGGCCAGCTTATGGGCCGTGTCGGCGCCTTCCACGTCCAGGGTGGGGTCAGCCTCGGCATAGCCGGCTGCCTGGGCCTCGGCCAGGGCCTGGGCGTAGGAAAGGCCTTGCTGGGACATCTGGGTGAGGATGTAGTTGCAGGTGCCATTCAGGATGCCGAAGAGCTCCCGGATGCGGTTGGCGGCCAGGCCCTGGCGCAAGGCCTGGATGATGGGGATGCCGCCGCACACCGCGGCTTCGAAGGCGATCTCCACCCCTTTGGCCGCCGCGGCGGCCAGGAGGTCGTTGCCGTGATGGGCCAGCAAGGCCTTGTTGGCGGTGACTACGTGCTTGCCCCGCTCGATGGCGGCCAGGATATAATCCCGGGCGGTGTTAAGTCCGCCGATGAGCTCCACCACGATGTCGATCCCGGGGTCATCCAGGATCTCCATAGCCCGGGAGGTGAGAAGCTCCCGGGGGACGGCCACGCTCCGGGGACGCTCCAGGTCCAGATCCGCCACCTTGGCCAGCACCAGGTCGGCGCCCAGGCGCCGGGCCAGCAGCTCCCGCTGCTCAAGGAGGAGGCGCACCACCCCGGCGCCCACAGTGCCTAAGCCTATTACTCCCACGTTAACGGCTTTCATCTCTGTTCCTTTGAGCAAAATGCAGGAACGCAACCTTCAGATCTTAATTATAATTATACGGAAATTTTAGTTTTTTTGACCGTTTCTTATCAATTTTTTTTCTAATTCGTGCAATTTATTGACCTGGTTATCTATCAAGATTTTCATATCACCAATATCTTTTTTTGTTTTTCAACCTGTCCCTTAAGACGGTCATTTTCTATTTTCGACGTTCCATTAGCCACAATGCTGTTGTTAATTATATTTAATTTATCCAATAATAATTTAATATTTTCACGGGTTTCAATACGTCTAATATTGGCATCTCTGTTTGATTGCCAAATGGTATAAACATAGACTGTTATACCCAATATGCCTAAGAAAATAACAATATAAGTGAGAATAATATTATTTTTCGAAAACTTTCTTGTTGCATCCCCAGAAGATTTTATCTCCTCGGCTATTCCTGTCTGGATTTCGTTTGTTGTAATCATGAATTCAGCGGCTTGCACTGAACCATCGATCAATTGGTCTAACCGATCTGCAACGTACTTCTTCTTCTATGCGGGCCAGCTCTGATAAATCGACTTTGGAGATTCAGCCTCAATTTTAATCATAACAGGCTTCTCCGCAGGCCTAATACTTTCCATGGTCTTCCTGAGAGAGGCACCCAATGACAATGTATTCTTTATGCTCTCTCCCAATTCATTCGAAAAGCTTTTAATGTCTATTGTTGAACTGAGAGTCTTCCCTAATTGTTCACTTAACTTTTCTTCCTTCTTAATAGATAACCTCAACAAATATTGTGTATAGGTTTCATTTTCATTCTTGGGGTATCCAACCTCGCCATACTCGTGATAAATTTCCGTTCCTCCTTTATCGTTCATCTTAGTTTTGGATATTAATTCTTTGAATAGGTAAGGGTTATTGTCAATATATAGTTCCGCAATTTTATCTAGATCATAGTTAGTTAAAGAAGAAACTTCATTATCCGTTAATACTGGTTTATCGGGCCTATATTTCCCTTCCTTTAAAGAAGTTTTGGGAAAACAAATGTAAGGCAAATATTGCCTTATGAATTCCGTTGGATCACATTCATTTATTGGCTTTACTAATGCTTTGCGAAATTCTTTATGACTGGCCCAATTAATAGGGAATATGCATAGCTCACCAATGGTTGTAATAACACAACCAAATGGTTCTATTTGTATCTTCGCAAAATCAGCTGCCATCCTACATAACCATTATGCCTGAATCAGAATTTTAATTCTAGTTTATTGTTTCAGGAAAACCTTAATAAATGAACCCGCTTTATTCCCTCCCCCTTGAGGGGGGAGCGTTAGAGTGGGGGTGATTACTTGTTCTGTTATCTCCAAATGTTATCACCCTCCCCCCAACCCCCTCCCCTCAAGGGAGGGGGAGTTTTGGGACCAAGAGATTTTAAAGATATTCGCGAGACACGATAATAGTTCCAAAGCTCCCGCTTGGGGACCAGAAAAATATAGAACCGCCGCGCCCCCTGCGGTTCCGGAGCCAGTGAGGGCGCGGCTCCATTTTATTTTTCCGGCGCCGGGGGCAGGCCCAATTCTTCCGGACTCTTGCGCAGCACCTGGCGGAGGCCACGGATGGCCTGGTTAGTGCGATGGACGTTCTCCACCAGGGCGAAGCGCACGTATTCATCACCCCACTCCCCGAAACCCAAACCCGGCGAAACCGCCACCTTGGCCTCCCGAATGAGCATCAGGGTGAACTCCACCGAGCCCAGGTGCCGGAATTTCCGGGGAATCCGGATCCAGACGAACATGGTGCCCCGGGGCGGTTCCACCCGCCAGCCGATGTTGTGGAGACCCCGGCACAGGGCGTCCCGCCGCTCTTGATAAGTCGCCACCGTCTGCCGGACACAGTCGTAGGGGCCGTTCAGGGCGATGATGGAGGCGATCTGGATGGGTTGAAAGACCCCATAATCCAGGTAGCTCTTGATGCGAGTCAAGGCATGGATCAGGCGCCGGTTGCCCACCACGAAGCCCATGCGCCAGCCGGGCATGTTGTAACTCTTGGACAGGGAGAAGAGCTCCACCCCCACCTTCTTGGCCCCGGGCGCCTGGAGGAAGCTGGGAGCCACGTAATCGCCGAAGACCAAGTCGGCGTAAGCGAAGTCGTGGACGACATAGACGCTATATTTGTTGGCGTAGTCCACGATCTGCTTGAAAAATTCCAGATCCACGCACCTGGTGGTGGGGTTGTGGGGAAAGGAGATGATCAGCATCTTGGGCCGCGGCCGGATCAACTCGGTGAGGTTGTGCAGGTCCTCAAAAAAGTCCCGGTCATGGGCCAGGGGAATGGACACCAGTTGGCCCCCGGCAATAACCACCGAGGCGGAATGGATGGGGTAGGTGGGATTGGGCACCAGCACCACGTCCCCGGCCTCCACCGTGGCCAGCACCAGGTGCGACAGGCCCTC
>JBEKDQ010000158.1:0-6014 GCA_050014275.1 Desulfobaccales bacterium
ACCAGGCTGCGGGGGCTGGCCTGGTGGAGGATGCGGGCGGTTTCGTGCATCTCCACCAGAAAGGTGCTCTGCCCCCGGCCGATGTCGTCCACCGCCCCCACCCGGGTGAAGATGCGGTCCGTCAGGCCGATGGTGGCTGCCTGGGCCGGCACGAAGCTCCCCAGATGGGCCAGCAGCACAATGAGGGCCACCTGGCGCAGGATGGTGGATTTCCCCGACATGTTGGGTCCGGTGACGATGAGCACCTGAGCCTCCTGGTCCAGGGTCAGGTCGTTGGGGACAAAGGCGCCGGCAGGCAGCAGGCGCTCGATCACCGGGTGGCGCCCCCCCTTGATGGTCAGCAAGGGCCCGGGGGTCAGTTGGGGGCGGCTGTAGCGGTGCTGCGCCGCCAGTTCCGCCAGGGCTGCCAGGACGTCCAGGATTCCCAAGGCCCGGGCCACCTGTTTGAGGCGGGGGACCTCCTGGCCCAGGCGCTTCCTTAAGTCCTGGAAAAGCTCCGCCTCTCGTTTGGTGCGGGCCTCTTCGGCTCCAAAGATCCGGGACTCGTAGTCTTTAAGGTCCGCGGTGATGAAGCGCTCGGCGTTTACCAGGGTCTGCTTGCGGAGGTAGTGGGCCGGCGCCAGGTGCAGGTTGGCCCGGGAGATCTCCAGATAGTAGCCGAAGACCTTGTTGTAGCGCACCTTGAGGCTGTTGATTCCTGTGGCGCTGCGTTCCTGGGCTTCCAGGCGGGCGATCCAGTCCTTGCCTTCCCGGCTAAGAAAGATGAGTTCATCCAGCTCCGGGTCATAGCCTTCCCGGATGATTCCGCCCTCCCTCAGACTCAAGGGCGGGTCGTCCACCAGGGCCCGGCTGATCAGTTCCTGAAGCCGGGGCAGCGGGTCCAGGTCTTCCGCCGCCCTCGCCACCAGGGAGGAGGAGGTAAGTTCTCCGGGCAACAATTCCTTGAGCTGCGGGATCTTTTGCAGGGCCTGATTGATGGCGGCTACCTCCCGGGGGGTGGCCTGCTCCAGGGCTACCCGGGCGGTGAGGCGCTCCAGGTCTCCCAGGCCCTTCAGGATCTGGCGCATGCGGGGCCGCAGCAGGCTGTGGTTCAAAAAAAACTCCACCCCATCCAGCCGGGCCTCGATGGCGGTTAGCTCTTTCAGCGGATAACGCAGCCAGCGGCCCAGCCGCCGGGCCCCCATGGGGGTGACGGTGCAGTCCAGGGCGTCCAGCAGCGACCCCTGACGGGAGCGGCTGCGCCAGGTCTCGAAGATCTCCAGATGGCGCAGGGTGGCTTCGTCCAGTCCCAGGTAGTCGTCCCGGCGATAGGGGAGCAGCCGCTCCAGGTGGGGCAGCTCCGGGGTGTGGGAATCGTCCAGATAGCGGAGGATGGCTCCCGCCGCGGCCACCCCCAGGGCCTGGTCCTCCACCCCGAAGCCGTCCAGGAACAGGGTGCCCAGGGCTCGGCCCAGCTCCCGACGGGCGGTTTCCGGGTCGAAGGCGTAGCGGCTTAGGGCCCGTCGGGTGGGCGGGGTATCGAAGGAGGCCAGGGCCGCGGACAACAGGGCCGGGTCGGGGCCTTCCGGGACGATGAGTTCGGCCGGCTTCAGCCTCCAGAGCTCATCCCCCAGAGCATCGGCCCCCTCCCCCTGGGTGAGACGGAACTCCCCGGTGGAGACCGAAAGGAACGCCAGTCCCCAGTTATCTCCCTTGAAATTCACCGCGGCCAGATAGTTGTCCCGCCGGGCGTCCAGGGCGGCGGGGTCCACCAGGGTGCCCCGGGTGAGGACCCGGGTCACCTCCCGGCGCACCAGTCCCCGGGCCTGGGCCGGATCCTCCGTCTGCTCGCAGACCACCACCTTGAAGCCCGACTCCAGCAGCCGGCCGATGTAACTCTCGGCGGCATGGATGGGGAAGCCGGCCATGGGAATGCGCTCGGCGTCGGCCCGGCTCCTGGAGGTGAGGGCGATGTTCAGGGCCGCCGCCGCTCTTTCCGCGTCCTCGAAAAAGGTCTCGTAAAAATCCCCCATCTGAAAAAGGAGCAAGGCGTCGGCGAACCGGGACTTGAGGTCCAGATACTGCCGTAACATAGGGGTGATTTTATCCGGGGGGGAGTCGGCCATTATGGCTCGCGTGAAACGAGAGCGGGAATTTTGCCTCAGGGGCTCCCTCGGTCTCCGAAGAGAAGGGAGGCCAGGGCCATCATTCGCCTGGGGATCCTGCCTTGGGGCCCGGGGAAGCCGCAGCCTCCCCGGCTCTGGCGCCGGCGCTCTTCAATTCCTGGGCCAAAATCTCCAGATTGTGCTTGAGCTGGCGGATGGTCTGACGCTGTACGATGACCTCGTAAATGCCGTAAAGGGCGGAGGTGAAGACCCCCAGGAAGAAACAGAACAGGACCATTACCCAGAGGGGCACCTCGGGGCTTTCCATCTTGACCAGATGGAGATCCAGTTTCAAGGTCACCGCTTGCCGCAGTATCTCCAGGTTCTCGACGATAAAGACGATGGCCAGGAGGACGATAATGGTGGTGAAGATCATTTTCAGGAAACGCATGTCTGTTCCTCGCCGCAGATGGCCTGAAAGTGCGGGGCCAAACGCTCATAGGTCTGGCGGAAATGTTCCGGAATCACCCGGATCTCGGCAAATACTGGAATGAAATTGGTGTCGCCGTTCCAGCGGGGCACCACGTGAAAATGGAGATGCTCCTCCACCCCGGCCCCGGCCACTACTCCCAGGTTGAGGCCCACATTGAAACCGTCGGGGCGCATCACCCGCTTCAGGATGGCCAGGGCTTGCCTGAGCCTGGCCATCAGATCCAGCATCTCCTCCGGGGTGAGGTCATCCAGGCCGGGGAGGTGGCGCAGGGGGGAGATAAGCAGGTGCCCGTTGATGTATGGGTATTTATTCAACATGATGCGGGTGAGGCGGCCGCTGCAGAGGACCAGCCGCGCGGCCAAATCCTCCCCCTTCTCCGGGCAGAAGATGCAGCCCGGGGTCTGGTCCGCGCCCAGGATATAATCCATGCGCCACGGGGCCCAAAGGACTTTCATGATGAGCTCGCGGATTTCCCCTTAAGCCCCCGCGGGGGCAACCGGTAGATACCTAAGCACTATAGCATGATCGGCCAAAGATTCAAGGGCTTTTCTGAAGGCGGAAGACCGGCCTAAGAAGCCCCACTGCCTCCTTGCGATGGTTGAGGATGGCGTGTTGCCGGTACCGGGCCAGAACCTCCCGGGCTGCCGGGGTCAGGCGGCCCAGTTGCTCCAGGATGGAGATGATGCTGGGGTTCAGGGCCCGCTGTTGGCCGTCTTCGACCTTCAGGGCTACCCCCAGGCCGCCGTCGGTCAGGCTCAAGGCAAAGCCCCCTTCCGCCCCGGACTTGGCGAAGATCGTTCCCGGCAGGGCCTGCATCACTTCGGTCTCCAGGCGGCCGTCCCCGGCGATATGGCGGGGGTGATCCAGGATTGCCTGCATCAGGGTCCCGGCCGGGGAGTCCTTGGGGGCCGCGGCCAGGCGGGCATAACCCATAGCGATGCGGCGCAGGGGCGCGTAAAAGACCGGGGCGCCGCAGCCGTCCACGGCCACCGGGATCTCCTCGGGTTTCAGGCCCACCGACTCCGCCACGGTCTTGAGGATGAGCTGCTGCACCGGGTGTTTCGGGTTCAGATAGTCATCGATGGGCCAGCCGTAATGGACGCACAGGGCTAGCATGGCCGTGTGCTTGCCGGCGCAGGTGTTGTGCAGCGGAGAGGGAGGCCGGCCGACCTTGGCCAGGGCCTCGGCGGTGGGCCGGTGCAGCGGCGGGTGGGCGCCGCATTGCAAGGCCTCGGGGGTCAGGCCCAGGCGCGCCAGGGTGGCGGTTACCAGCTCCGTCTGGAAATCCTGGCCGGAGAGCGAACCGGAAAACAGGGCCAGTTCCGCGGCACCCAGCCCCAGGGCGACAGCGGCGCCGCTGGTCAACACTGGCAGGGCCTGGAAGGGCTTGGCCAGGGAGCGCAGACACACCAGGACTTCGATGTCGCCTACCCGGCGACCCGGATTCCCCTGGGCGTCGGACACCACCACCTGGCCACGATGGCTGCTTTCCACCGCGGGCCCCCGGGTCACTTCCACCAACACCGGTGCAGCCATTGGGCCTTGCATGGTCTTTCCCTCTCTAAGCGAGATTGCTTCTTCTCATCCCCAAACCTGGCCAGGGACAGTAGGCGTCCGCCAAGGTTTTTGCTATGAGGAAGGCAGTAGGGATTTGTTTGAACTTAGAAATTACCACTGGCTAATCAATTCATGGAATTTACAAGCTATTTCCCTCTCCCCCCTTTGGGGGGAGAGGGCAGGGTGAGGGGGGGATGGGCAACGGCCGATGAAGCCACCCCTCACCATAGCCCTCTCCCCTCGCAGGGGAGAGGGGATTTAGTTGCATCGATATAATATCTTGATATCGTTGAAATTACCATGTTCTAGAGTTTAAATGCGAGATAGTGTAATCTTTCCCTTGCAATTTTGTTGCCGGAGACTACTGGAGATGCCATTAGCCGCCAGGCTTTCCCTGGCCTGGCAAAGATTTTGCCCAGGGTGGGACCGGGGAAATGCCACCATGATCACCAGAGGCAGGGTATAAGAAGAGGTCTGCGACACCAGCAGGAGAAGGCGATCCCTAAGTCCCGGAAGACCTGGACGGTGATCTTCCACTCGCCTTCCTCGGCATAATTGACCCGGAAGCCGGCCGGCAGGGGGTGAGCCGCGGTGGCCTTCATCAAGGCAGGACGGCATTAGCCGGGCTCAGGCCCGCGGTATCTCCGGTGACCAGCAGCACCCGCTCCAGGTTTTTTCGCATGATGGATGGCGGCGCGGCATCCTGGCGGAACTCTCCCCATTCCTGTGAGGGAATGCCGGTATTATAGTGATCCCTCCCGGACGAAACAACTTCTTTCCCGGTGCAGTCAGGGGAAATTAGTCTGCAGACCAGTCAGGTGCTTCAATGGATCTGGCCGGACTTGCAAATGCTGCGGCTTGCTCTAGGGTGAGCGCGGGGTTCTGCGAAGGAAGCTTGCCGCCAATAGGTGGGAGCATGGCCTGGTTGAACCGCGAATGGCTTGGCGTTTATCCCAAAATCATTTGCGTGTTTTACCTGTTAACCCTGAGGGCGCGCGCTACTTATATCTCGGCGGTTCCTGGTTGCTCGAGGTGCGCGGCGATCCCAGCGGCGGCGATTTTTCCCATTATTGGGTGGCCTCTTCTCTGGCCCTGACGGCAGGGCGGCCGCGGTTTACGATCCTGAACGTTTCCTGGCGGCCCAGAAAGAGTTCTTTCATAAAGGCGCGGGGGAAGGCCAACGCCAGCCAGGGGTTGAGATAACTGGGGGCTATCCGGCGCACCACCAGGAGCAAGGCGGCCAAAGACAATGAAGACCAGAGTCCCAAGGCGAGGATGTGGGGAGCAGGCCCAGGGGAAGGTGCGTCCCAAGCAGGGGCTTGGGAACGAGAATTGAATCCCCCCGAAAGCCTGCCGGATAATACTGCCCTGCCCCCCCTACAGAAAAGCGCCGCCCCCCGGCGGTGGGGGAACCGGTTGCCAGAGGGTGGGTATTCCAGATACTCAAGAACTCTTCCAAGCAGTCGCTCACGGGCCTTTGGCCCACCCATAAATTATGAGAAGACCGGTGGGGCGGGTGTCTCGCCCGCCACTCAGTCTGTACAGGCGAGACGCCCGTGCCACCAATTCTTCACAACTTTTCCAAGCAGGCGAGATCTAGATTCTGGCGGGTTGACTTAAGTCATGGCGCCTCGGGCCAATGCTGCTTAATATATAAATAACGAGCCGAGGCTGGCTGGCAGGGCTGGAAGCCGGCCTCGCGGCCTCCAAAAAACTGCAACCAGCGGTTAAATGGAATCTGATGCGAAGTCATTTCTTTTGTCATTCTGAGGGAGCCGCAGGCGACCGAAGAATCTCTAACCCAAGTTCTACAGTAAAAGCCGATTTTTGCAGGTAATGTGTTGAAATTATTAGGGGCACTTTGGGTTTTGGGAAAAATG
>JBEKDQ010000159.1:0-6008 GCA_050014275.1 Desulfobaccales bacterium
TCCCGATGTCTTCGTGCACCACAGCAACATCTCGGGTGAAGGCTTCAAGAGCCTGGAAGAAGGCCAGGAAGTCGAGTTCGAAGTGGTCGAGGGGAAGAAGGGCCCCCAGGCCCAGAACGTGGAAAAGGTCTAACCCCGTTTCCACATTAGCGCCAGCCCGGTCGGTCCGGGGGCCGGAAACCCGGGAGGCTTTTTTATCCAGGTCTCCGCCCCGGTCCTCCGGGCTACGGATAGGTATGTCCACATCGTTTCCCCATGACAATCATGGATCAATAACTGGGGCAGGCGGCAAACCCTTGAAGCCGCCCGAGCCCAAGGAGAGTCTATGGCCAGAGTAAAAAATGGCGACTTTGTGCAGTTGCACTATACCGGTAGCCTGGAAGACGGCACCGTTTTCGATAGTAGTGTCGATCGCCAGCCCCTGGAGTTTCAGGTGGGCGCCGGCGGGATCATTGCCGGCTTTAATGATGCCGTCATCGATATGGAAGTGAACGGCGAAAACCAGGTGACCCTGACCCCGGATCGGGCCTACGGCGAGCTGCGGGATGACCTCAAGCGGGAATTTCCCAAGGAGATGCTGGGGGACCAGCAGATCCAGGTGGGCCAGGAACTCCGGTTCAGCAGTCCCCATGGCCCCGTTACCGGAACGGTTTTGGCCATCGAGCCCGATAAATTCGTGGTGGACTTCAATCACCGCCTGGCAGGCAAGACCCTGGTTTTCAAGATCAAGCTCCTGGGCGTCACCGACCATCCGACCCAGCAGCCGGCCTGCTCTTGCGACTCCAGTTCTTGCGGTCCCGGCTCATGCGGTCCCGGTTGCGGCGACTAAATAAATTCCCCCTCACCCTAACGCTCTCCCAACGGAGGGGATAACTAAGGGACCCCATAGCTATCTCAAGTAATTTCTACCGGACAGCCGTGATTTGAATTTGATATCGATCGGTCGCCGGAAGATTTAGGGCGCCGGAGGCAGCAACGGGCCTTATCCTATACCCGATACGGCCCGTCTTCTTCTTATCGCTCGTCTCACTTCTAGGCGTGCGCCGTCATGGTCCCCATCATCACGTCAAGTGTGTGGAGGATCCCAGCTAAATTCTTCGCGACCCAGTCGGCCGCGATTTTCAAGGATTCCTCCGCCCCCGCTTTGTCCTGAAATACGGACATGGAAGAGCCCCTGCCTTCATCGTTGGTCAGCCAGTAATACGCCACAAAGCCGGGGATTCTTTTCAAGTGGGGTACGAATCCCTCTTTGACCTTCTTGTCTATCTCGGCCTTTTTACTCGGATCAAACTGATACCGCCGCACGACTGCAAACATATTATTACCTCCTTATATTTGATGATATCCGGCTCATTATGCCGGTGGGTCACTTATTTTAACGATGGAGGCTTCATAACCGCTGGATTTTGCATCCCGCCAAAGTAATATCAATGCTCCAGGGATAGGAGCCAGGTTTTTTTTTCGATGTTATTCCAGATTATGAGAAAAATGACTTTTTCGGCAAAATTTGTGCTATCATGCCGCCCATGAGAAGATTTGGCCTCGTGATCGGCATCACGGATGCGATTTTCTCAGGGCAAGAAGCCCCCATAAGCATTTTGGACTGAAGCGGCCCTGCCGCATAATTTCGGATGAGAGGACATATTACCATGGGAAAAGAAAAATATATCAAAATCGATGCGTCAACCGGGAAACCCGGCTATATCGATAAAGATGAAGCCCATAAAGAACCTGGCATGGCGGATGATGACGATCTCTGCTTTATTAAGTTTACAGATATAAAAATACCAAAAGCTGGAACAGACGAGGAAGGCGGGAAAAAGCAGATAGACGTGCCCGGAATCGAATTCGAGTGTGACCCACCTGATAAATGCAAGGAAATGCGTAAAAAAATTGATGAGGAAATTAAAAAACTAAAAGATCAGATTACGGCTCAGGAAAAAATTATCGATGATCAAAAGACGATAATCAATGATCAAAATAAGACAATTCATGACCTGGAAAAGCAGAAAGCAAAGAATGGACAAATGAAACCAGCGAAAGATAAACGGGAAGCGGCGCAAAAGGAAAAAGTAAAGGCGGACGAGAAAAAAAGAAAACTCGAAGCAGACCTTAAAAAATTAGAGGGGCCGGAATGCTCCTTGGAATTTTTTGTCGCGGCTGGTGAAGATAAGAAAAAACTGGAAAAAAGACTGACATTGGATGAAATTAAGGAGAAAAAAATTACCTACGTAGTATGTCTCTGTCGAAAAGATCAGCCGCCCGAGCAGTCCGAAAAGAAATAGGAAGCACCTGGCAGCAGGTGAGTCACCGGAGTAGGTGGCAAGGACTTTGGGACATGTGAACACCTCGATGGTATCCAAACCTACGGGTGTTACCTCCCCAAATTTGTTCAGGCAACGGTTCGGCTTTTGAGGGCCTATTGGCGCTGACTAAAAATGAAAAGCCAAGCTGGATTGGCATCATCACAGGCACAATGGCCAAAAACCGAGCTGCCTTAACCAATTAACTACTTATTTTTACTATATAAGCAAATGGTGGCGAGGCGGGTGGTTAACCCGCCCCTTTGCATTTGAGGGAATTTTTTAGGGGGCCAGCCTGCCTTACTGGCTGGCCGCCGGAGGATTGGCCTGGGTCTTGGGCTGATTGCCGCTGCAGGCGCCCGGCGCTGCCTGGGAACCCTTCCGTTGCAGAGCGGGGCACTTCTGTTTGACCTGTTTAGGGGGAGGGTTGACCGCGCAGGTCCCACCCGGCCCAGGCGTGCACAACTCTTTGCCCTGCCCCGCCGGGCAGCTCCCCTGGCCGCCGCCCTGGTTTTGGGCCAGTGCGGGCCCAGCCAGGAGCATCATCCCAGCCAAGGCCAGCGCCCAGACGCTGGTAAAGCACCGTCTATTCTTCATAAAATTCCTTTCCATCTCGAAGTATTCCCCACCCCTGATCATTAATCAGGAGCACCCGGCCCCCTGGGGCCAGCTGGTATGCCAGGGCCCACACCGGGTCCCATCCAGGGGCCCATCCTGGGGCCCGGCCGGACCGGGGGACCGCAGGATCCTGCCAGGGCCTGGTTCAAGCGGCCCTGAATCAGATCCAGGAAGGCGACTTTTTGTTCTGATTTCAACCCTTTCCGGATCTCCAGCAAAAACCGCATCTGCTCCTCTTCCAGCTCGCCCTGGAGGGCGCTGATCTCCCCGATCTTTGCCCGCACTTCGGACATGGCCGGAGCCTCACCCTTTAGCAGATCGAACAGCTCCTGGCGCTTTAGGAACAAGGCGTTGCGGATTTTGGCGGTCTTGCCCCGGTGCTCCGGCAACAGGCCGCGCAGGGCCTGCCGCTGGGAGTCTTCCAACTTCAGAGCGCCCCACAGAGCCCGCATCGGCAGGGGGGGCGATATTCCATGGTACAGCCTTTGCCCCCGGTCCTGATAGCGGAGATAGACAAAGGCGCCTATGGTCCCGAAGTTCAAGGCCAAAGAAAAAATTACCAGATATAAAAGCCAGTTGAGTTTCATTTACCGTTGCCGATGCCGTTGCCGTTGACCTCGTCTCCCTGATAAGAGGCGAGAACCATTCCCATGGACCCCTGGGGAAAGTCATAAAAGGCATCCAGGCTGGCCACTTCCGGTTCGACGCCGGTTTCCTGGGTCAGCGGATAAAAATCCCGGCCCATCGTACCTCCCAGTAGGATTCCCAGGACCAGGGAGGCGGCCAGGGCCAGGGACTGCCAGCCATGGCGAGGCGGCCGCGGCAGCCGGGCCCTCACCTTTTCCGGCAGCCCCGGGGGCAGCGCCGCCTCGGGCAAGGACCCCAGGGCTTGCTCCAGGGCCTCCAACTGGGCCAGTTCCCGGCGGCAACCGGCGCAGCTTTCCAGGTGCCGGGCAACACCGGCCGCCACTTCAGGGGCCAGTTCGCCGTCCAGCCAGGCGGAAAGGTGGTCCTGCACCTTGGGGCACTTCATGATCATCTGTTAATCTCCCCCGAAACCTTATCCTTATTTATTAATGGGAGCGAAAAAGAGATTCGATTCCCCTCATCCTGACCCTCTCACCCATCGGCGGAGAGGGGATAAATAAGGACCCCTTAGTGCGATAAGTAATGGCACCCATAATACTCCCGTTAATAACATAACACCCAAAATCGCCAAAACCGGCGCGGCCGCCGCGGTTGTCCTGCTCCCGGCAGGAAAGGGTTTTCTTGCGGCCCTGACCGGCGCCCCGGACAGCGGCAAGGTTCTGTCTGGACATCGCCGGGGAAGAAAAGACCCAAGGGGGCGAGTTCGAAACCATGCTGCTGCGCTGGGACCCGGAACAGCCGTTCAGGGGCCTTTGGCCCACCCATAAGTTAATGAGAAAACCGGTGGGGCGTCTCGCTCGCCACTCAGTCCGCACAGGCGAGACGCCTGTGCCACCAATTCTTCACAACGGCTAAAAAAAGCCCCTGCCCCCCTTTTTCAAAAGGGAGTTTAAAAACCGTAGTTTGAAATATCATAGCAATTATGAAGCATCCCGCTAGTGTCATGTCTCAGATTTTCCTTTAATTAAAAATGTTCTTCATCTTTTCCCCTTTAAAATGCAGCCGTAAACTTAAGCTTGCGAAAATCCTTAATAAAATGAGCGCAGGCTAAAGCCTGCGGCTACCAGAACCTGTCGATATTTTTAAAGGTATTTCTGGGACATCACACTAGCGGGCCTCCACCCCCTGGGGGGTGCCGGGAAGGACCAGGGGCGCCAGTTCCCGTTCCATCTCCGGGTTCAGGCTGCGAACCGACAGAAACTCGATGCGAGCCCTAAATTTGTCGCCCATCACCAAATAAGTGAGAGACAGATTATAGTGGGCCGCGACATTCTTGGGATCGCGACGCAGGGCCTCCTGGAAGGCCTCAACGGCCTCCGTGCGTTTGCCTGCCTCTAACTGGGCGATCCCCAAATTGTTGAGGGGCCCGGGGGACTTGGGGCTGCTGTTGGCGGCCTCCTGGAAGGCCCCCGCCGCGTCACCGAATTTCCCCTGCTGGAGCAGGGCCAGTCCCTGCTTGTTCTTGTCATTGCTCAACTGGTTTTTAATTTCGATGGAATCGGGCTTGAGCTTGCTCAACGTCTCCAGGTCCTTGGCGGCCGCTCCATATTCCCCATTTTCTTCCCTCAACTTTTGCAGCTCATTGAGGGCGTCAGCGTAGTCGGGCTTCAGCTTGACGGCCTCCTGCAGGTACTTGAGCGCCTCCTGGGGACGACCCAGCTCCTCATACTTCAAGCCCAGCTTGTAGTTGGCCTCGGGGTCCTGGGGGTTATGGATGACTGCCAGGCGCAATTGCGGCAAGGCGGGCCCGTTTTCCCCCCAGCTCGGGGAAACCAGCAGGAGGAAGCACAGGCAGGAGAGAATTAATGGGACTGGCCGGCGGTTTTGCACGGTTTTACTCCTGATCGCAGCGGTTGCTCACTGGTCCACGCGCAAAAAAATTTCCCTTTCTATGTTGAGCCGGCGCCCTCCCCGGCCTGTAGGGGCGGGGTTACGCCGCCCCTACACGATAGCACAAATTTCCCCGGCTTGCTGCGTTAACTAGGGCGTTTCTTCTCCCCAGGAGCCCTGGCCCGGCGGTGGGGCGGTGAACCATTCAGTCGAGATACTCCTTAAGAGCCTTTCTAAGGAACTGGCGGGCCCGCTTCAGCAGACCGTCCACCGCCTGGGGACTCAGTCCCAGGGCCTCGCCGATCTCCTGATAGGAGAGCCCGGCGAAGCGCTTCAGGATCAGGGCCCGCCGCTGGTTCTCCGGCAGCTCCTCGAGCAGCTCCTCCAGACGGCGGTGCAAGTCCCGCTCTTCCAGGATCTCCAGGGGATTGGCTCCGGGGTCCGGAGGCCCGGTCCCCTCCTCCTGGTCCAGGGACCCCAGAAAAGGACGCCGGCGGCGCAGCAGGTTGAGGCAGTGATTGGCGGTAATGCGATGGAGCCAGGCGGAAACCTTCGCCTTGGGTTCAAAACGGTGGGCGTTCTCATAGACCTTGAGGAAGACCTCCTGGA
>JBEKDQ010000160.1:0-5987 GCA_050014275.1 Desulfobaccales bacterium
CAGACCTTGCGCCCCGGGGGCTGGAAGTGAGGGAGATCCTCCTGCCGCTGCCGGGCCGGGATCAGAGCTATCGGATTATCCTGGAACCGGGGTTGCGCTCCCGCCTGGGCTCCTTATTGATCCATCTTAACAAGGCCAAGAGGCTGTTCCTGGTCTCCGACCGCCGGGTGGCCCGTCTGTATGGGGCTCAGGTGGCGCAGGCCCTTAAGGGGGCCGGCCTGGAGCCGGCGCTGCTCACCATGCCCAACGGGGAACGGGCCAAAAACTGGCCGGTGGTCCAGCGTCTGGCCCGGGAACTCCTGGAGGGCGGCGCCCACCGGGGCTCCCTGCTGCTGGCCCTGGGGGGTGGGGTGGTGGGGGATCTCACCGGCTTCCTGGCCTCCATTTTCATGCGGGGCCTGCCTTTCATCCAGGTACCCACCACCTTGCTGGCCATGGTGGACGCGGCCATCGGCGGCAAGACCGCCATTAATCTTCCGGAGGGCAAAAACCTTCTGGGCACCTTCCACCAGCCCCGCCTGGTGGCCATCGACCCGGAGTTTCTGCAGACCCTGCCCCGGGCCGAATTTCTCAACGGCCTGGCGGAAGTGCTCAAGGCCGCCTTGATTTGGGACGGCGAGTTGCTGGCGCGACTGGGGGTCTTTTTTGTCAAGGGGCCGGCTGGGCTGCTCCGGAATCCGGAGGAATTGATCGAGGTGATCTTTCGGGCCGCGGCCATCAAGGCCGAGGTGGTGGCCCAGGATGAGCGGGAGGGCGGTCTGCGCCGTCTCCTCAACTTCGGCCACACCCTGGGACACGGGCTGGAGCAGGCCTCGTCTTTTAGGCTGGCCCACGGGCGGGCGGTGGCCTGGGGGATGCTGGCGGCGCTCAAGCTTTCCGAAAGACTGGCGGGTTTGCCGGCGGAGGAGGCCAGCCGCGGCCGCTGGCTCCTCCACCACCTGGGGCTCACCCGCCGGCCCCTGCCGCCTTTGGACCCCGGGGCCGTCCTGGCCGCCCTGGCCCGGGATAAGAAACGCCTGGAGAGCGGGGTGCCCTTCGTGCTGCTGCGCCGCCTGGGGGAGGCGGTGGTCGCGAAAGAAGTGCCCATGCAGGCGGTAACCGAGGTTTTGGATCAAATTTTGGGGAGAGGCGAGGGTCTTTGAGATGACGCCATTTGAATCCTTCCGGTTGACGCCCATCGGCTATATCAAAAAAGAGGAGGACAAGGCTTACCTGGAGGTCCTGCCGCAGTTCGCCCCGGCCCTTCTGGGCCTGGAAGGCTTCACGCACCTCTGGGTGCTTTACTGGTTCCATGAAAACGACCGGCCGGCAGCCCGGGCCGTCCTCCAGGTGCATCCCCGCCGGGACCTGGCCAATCCTCTCACCGGGGTCTTCGCCTGTCGGGCCCCGGAGCGCCCCAACCCCCTCGGCCTCACCGCCTGCCGCATCCTCAAGATTACCGGCAACCTCCTGGAAGTGGCCGGCCTGGACGCCCGGGGAGGCAGCCCCATCGTAGACTTGAAGCCTTATATACCCCAAGGGGACTCGATTCCGCAAGCGGCCACCCCGGAGTGGCTGAAGCGGCCGCGGCCGCCTGGGAAAGGTTAGTTTTCTGTTTCCTGTTTTCTGTTTTTCCTAAAAGAGTAGTTTTATTTATAAATGATAGACAGTCTGCTAATAAATAAAAGCGATTGAATAAAGGAAAAGCGCCTGAAGCACGGGCTTTTTCCTTTTTCACAAAATGTCCTTTCAATTCCTACGCAACTTTAAAATTACCCAAACAAGTAAATCGCTAAAAAGAAGCATTGGCGGTATCGAAAGAAATATATTCAAATTTATCTATACAAAATGCTACAAACGCACAGAACACAATAAAAGCAAAGACTAAAACAACAATAAATACAAATCCATGATTACCCATTTTATGTTTTTCCCTTACTATGGAATTTGGTTAAAAATTATATCAAGGATATGGATGCGAGTCGGGTTTCGATACATTTTAGCAGGAAGGCCTTTGACTTTGATTTTACCTTTTACAGAAAACAGGAAACAGATAACAGTCATTTAAGATCCGGCTCACTCAGGGCGGCCAGCAGGCCGGCGGCGGCGGTGAGGCCCCAGGGGAGGGCGGACTCATCGGGGTTGAACTCCGGGGAGTGCAGGACCTGGCTCCGGCCCCCGGGGGAACGCACCCCCAGGAAGAAGTAAAAGGCCGGCGCCTTGGCGGCGAAATAAGAAAAATCTTCGCTGCCCATAGCTGGCCGCAGAACCTTGAGGCGCTGGGAACCCATGATGGTTTCCAGCGCCTTAACCGCTTTTTGGCTCAGTTCCGGGTCATTCTCTAACACCGGGTAGGTGGGGGTGGCCTCCAGATAGATTTCAGCCCCGGTGGTCCGGGCCAACCCCTCCAGGAGATGCCGCAGGCCGTTTAGCAATTCGGTGCGGGTGGCTTCCTGCAGGTAGCGGAGGCTCCCTTCCAGGGTCACTTTATCTGCCAGGATGTTGAAACGATTGCCCCCGGCAATTCGCCCGAAGGTGAGGGATTTGGGGGTCCGGGCATCCACCTGCTGGGCCAGGAAGGCCTGCAGATGGTTTAACAGCAGAGCGCTGGTGAGAATTGGGTCCACCCCGAGGTGCGGGGTGGCGCCGTGGGCCGCCTTACCGACGATGGTGAGGAGCAGATGGTCGGCTCCGGCATTCACCGTCCCTGAGCCGTAGCGGATCAGGCCGGCCTCCAGGCTGGGAGCCACGTGCAGGGCGATGATGGCCGTCAAGGGCGGCTCGGCCTCTAAGACGCCCGCCTCCACCATGGCCTTGGCGCCGCTGGCGCCCTTAAGGAGCGGCCATTCTTCGGCGGGCTGGAAGATGAAGCGGAATTGCCCGGCCAGGCGGTCTTTAAGTTCACTTAACAATTTAGCGGCTGCCAGGGCGATGCTCAGGTGAAAATCGTGGCCGCAGGCGTGCATTACCCCCTTCACCCGGGAACGCCAGGGGACCTGGATCTTCTCTTGGATGGGCAGGGCGTCCATATCGGCCCGGTAGGCCACGGTCCGCCCGGGCCGGGAGCCCTGCAGGTCCGCGGCCACCCCGTGGCCGGCGATGCCGGTGCGCACCTTAAGACCCAGCCCTCTCAGATAGTCGGCCACCACCCGGGCGGTGCGCTCTTCCTGGTGGGAGAGTTCCGGGTGCTGATGGAAATCCCGGCGCAGGGCGGCCAGCTCCCCGGCCAATTCCTGGGCTCGCGCCCTGATGGAGGATAACAGCTCATTCATGAGTCGATTTTAACACCAGGGCCGGCCGGAAACCGAGAAAAAAAGCCGGGCGCCCCGGCGGCGCCGGTTATCCCTTTGCAAAAAAAGCGATCCAGTGTCATGTTTCAGAAATACCTTTAAAACCATCGATATGTTCTGGTAGCCGCAGGCTTTAGCCTGTGCTCATTTTATTAAGGATTTTCGCAAGCTTAAGCTTGTGGCTATATTTTAAAGGGCAAAAGAGGAAGAACATTTTTATTAAAGGAAAATCTGAGACATGATACTAGCCGGAAAGGCGTTCAGTGAGAGACGGCCATTGGTGGAAGGAACTGAGACTTTTTCCGAAATTTTACTGATTTAACTATGGATAATTCTATTTTCGTAATTATCTTGAGTTCAGGAAACGATTTAAGGCCGCGGTAACGCGGCTCATTCTCGGCAACCGGAGGGACGCCCGGCATGAAGAAACTGGTGATTCTGGGCAGCGGCACCGGCGGCACCATCATCGCCGGCAAGATGCGGCAGAAATTGTCTGAATCCAAGTGGGAGATAACCGTTATTGACCGGGATTGGCAGCATCATTATCAGCCCGGCTGGCTCTTCATCCCCTTCGGCATCTACACCCCGGAAGATTGCGTCAAGCCGAAAATCAAATTTATCCCCCCCGGGGTCAACTTTGTCCTGGATGAAATCAGCCTGATCGATCCGGTCAAGAAGCAGGTCACCACCAAGGGCGGGTCATATGACTATGATTGGTTGGTGGTGGCCACCGGCTGCGGCATCATGCCGGAGGAAGTGGAAGGCATGAGCGAGAGGATGGGTCGGGACGTCCACAATTTCTATACCCTTGAGGGCGCCATCGCCCTGGCGGAGAAGATGAAATATTTCGAGAAAGGCAGGGTGGTGATCAATATCGCCGAACTGCCGTTCAAATGCCCGGTGGCGCCCCTGGAGTTCGCCTTCATGGCCGATTGGTTTTTTACCACCCATGGGGTAAGGGACCACCTGGAAATCGAACTGGTGACACCGCTGTCCGCGGCCTTCACCAAGCCGGTGGCCGCGGCGGCGCTGGGAAACATCTGCAAGGAAAAAAATATCAAAGTCACCCCGAATTTCCAGATTGCCCAGGTGGACGGGGACAAGAAGGTCATCAAATCCTATGGGGATGAGGAGGTCCCTTACGATCTCCTGGTGGCGATTCCGCCCAACTTCGGGGCTCAGTGCATCATCGCTAGCGGCATGGGCGACCCCATGGGCTACGTGGATACCGACCACAATACCTTGAAGGCCAAGAATTACGATCACGTCTTTGTGATCGGCGACGCCACCAATGTTCCCACTTCCAAGGCCGGGGCGGTGGCCCACTACGAGGCCGACACCATTATCGAGAACCTGGTGCGGGAAATCGACGGCAAGCCGGCGTTGCCGTCCTACGATGGCCACGCCACCTGACTGGTGACCACGGGTTACGAGAAGGGGTCCCTTCTCGACTTCAACTATAAAGTAGAGCCCTTACCGGGGAAATTTCCCTTCCCGGGAGTGGGGCCCATGGACCTGCTCAAAGAAAGCTTTGCCAACTACATCGGCAAGATGATGTTCCGGTGGGTCTATTTTAATCTGATGCTCAAAGGCAGCCACCTGCCAATGGAGAACCAGTTCGTCATGGCCGGCAAGGTGAGGGGCATCATCTCTCCGGATATCGAAATGCCCCTGAGAAGGAGGCGGCCATGACCGAGGAGGAACTGCTGCTGGAGCGTCTGGCTCGCATTGAGGATAAGCTAGATGGCGTCGCCAGGGTGGAGGCGCAGTTGGCCGCTTTTACCGGGCCCTGGGAAAATCTGCAGGATTTGGGCCGGGACCTCTCCTTGCTGATGGACCCCGCGGTCAGGAAGCTGAACGAGGGCCTGGCGGAGGTGGAGATCGGCTTCCAGATGGAAGACTTCTTTGCCTTGCTCAAGAGACTGTTACCCAGCTTGAAGTATCTCACCTGGTCCCTGGAGCAGTTGGAAAACATGGTGGACTGGTGGCAGGATATGGAGCCGCTGCTGAAGGTGGCGGCGCCCAAGATCATCGACTACCTGGACCAACTGGAGGAGCAAGGCATTTTCCGCATCAATGGGGCGATGCTGGCTATGTATGCCAAGTTGGCCAGCAACTATACTCCCGAGGATATCGACACCATCGGCGATGGCTTCGTCTGGTTTCATGGAATCGTCAAGAAACTGGCAAATCCCCGGCTGATAGAGTTCCTGGAAAAGCTGGTGGATCTGCCCCTGGAGGTGAATCTGGAGGAAGTGAAGCCGGTGGGGCCTTACGGCCTGCTTTGGAAGCTGCGCCAGCCCGAATGCCGCCAGGGTTTGGGGGTCATGCTGGAGTTGACCCGGGCCCTGGGGAAGCTGAAGGCCGACACGCCCCCGGCTCCTTGAGGTCTTGTCCATGGGTGAAGTGGGCGCCGCCCCCGGGCTGCTAAGCAGTGAGGGAAAAAGGCGCCCTGGCGGCTTTTGGCCGCCAGGGCGCCTTTTACGTCATTCCGGTTACGACAGAAAGAATAATTACCTGGCCGTGCACCCTTCTTCGAATCCGCCACCACCGGCGCGGCTGGCCAGGTGGTTTATGGATTAGTAACACCGCGACACCGACCGCCTCGCTTACCGCTGCTTCCTTCCGGACCTGACGGGGTTCACGAGCGTCTGTTGCGCAGGGTCCAATCCGCCGTCCCGGTCAACCGGCATCGGAGGCGCTGCGACCCTCAAGAAG